>DASRVI010000245.1:0-3493 GCA_035655135.1 Acidobacteriota bacterium
TTTAAGGTGAGTATGCCTTGGTTCATATGTTGGTTGTTGTCATAATTATTTTATTATCGGCGTTTTTTCCCCTTCAGGCGAGCCGATCTTGCTTCATCTGCTTCGTTACAGGACATTCGTAGTGAAGGACCACGACTTCATGCCCTGCGCCTAGCATCTGCAGCAACCTAGGCTTGTGAATAATTCAGGATAATATATGGAGATAATGGATATTTTTTTGTTTTTCAATTGATTTGATGATATAAAAAAGTGTGCTATCTAAAAAGATGGGGAGGAGATATGAGAAAAATAAATTGGATTACAGGAATTGTTTTAATAGGGCATTTAATATTTTTTGTGAACTGCCAAAAAAGGGAATCGGTCTCAACAGTTAAAAAACCTCCCGTAGATGTAAAGAACGATCACTACATAAGCAATCGAGAACCGCTGATCCGAACTCCTTTTATCAAATTGCCAGTGGGCAAAGTCAAGCCCGGAGGATGGCTGCTGAAGCAGCTTGAGCTCCAAGCCCAAGGATTTCATGGACATCTCGATGAAATAAGCCAATTTCTTGAAAAAGAAAACAATGCCTGGCTCGATCCAGAAGGAAAGGGAGAGAGGGGTTGGGAGGAAGAACCTTATTGGCTAAAAGGATTCAGCAACTGCGGTTATTTACTTGGAAATGAGAGGATGATCAAGGAATCCCGGATATGGATCGAAGGAGCTCTCAGCAGCCAGCAGCCGGACGGCTGGTTTGGCCCGGCTTATAGAAGCGGCGGTGCGGCCACAAAGCTTAAGGGACGTACGGATTTATGGCCGAACATGATCATGCTGTTCTGTCTTCAGGACTATTATGAGTACACAGGAAGCAAAGACGATCGGGTTGTCTCCTTGATGAAAGATTATTTTAAGTACCTATCCGACATTCCGGATGAAGATTTTCTGAAGGGTTACTGGCCTAGAATGAGAGCCGGCGATATGCTGTCCAGTGTGATCTGGCTGTACAACCAGACCGGAGAGGATTGGCTTTTGGATTTTGCAAGGAAAGTTCATCGAAACACTGCTGAATGGGAAAAGGATGTGATCAACTGGCGTAATGTGAACATTTCTCAGGGATTTGGGGAACCAGCCACCTATTACCAAGTATCCAAACAGGAATCGCACCTTAAAGCTGCTGAAAGAAACTGGCAGAAAGTCAAAGCCCTTTACGGCCAGGTTCCAGGAGGAATGTTTGGAGGGGATGAAAACTGCCGGGAAGGATACACCGGTCCCAGGCAGGCTGTGGAGACCTGCGGCATGGTGGAGATGATGCTTTCTGAAGAGGTTCTTCTTATGATATCAGGGGAGGTCAAATGGGCAGACCGGTGTGAGGATGTGGCGTTTAATTCCTATCCAGCATCTATGACGCCTGATTTAAAGGCGCTTCGGTATCTAACCGCTCCCAATTTGGTTGTTTCAGACAGTCAAGGCAAAGCCCCGGGTTTTCAGAATGGAGGGCCCATGCTTTGGATGAATCCCCACAGGCACCGCTGCTGTCAGCACAATTCAGGACACGGGTGGCCTTATTTCACCCAACACCTGTGGGCAGCCACCCATGACAATGGATTGGGTGCGGTGATTTATGCCCCTTCTGAAGTCACGGCCGAAGTGGGGGAGGGGACTCAAGTGGTCATCACTGAAAAAACACACTACCCATTTGATGAAAAAATTGAGTTTGAGATATCCACCCCTGAAAGCGTTAGCTTTCCTCTTTATTTAAGGATTCCCCGCTGGTGTCAGAAGGCTGGACTTGAGATAAACGGAAAAGCTCAAAAATTAGACTCTGAGCCGAATTCTTTCCTCTGCATCAGCCGGGATTGGCAGGATGGGGACCGAGTGATGCTTACCTTGTTTATGGATGTAAGCATCACCCATTGGACAAAGAATCTCAACAGTGTGTCCATAAACCGGGGACCTTTGACCTATTCCCTAAAAATCGGAGAGAAATATGTTCGGCAAGGAGGGACTGATCAATGGCCGGCTTGGGAGATTCAGCCCACTACTGGCTGGAACTATGGGCTGCTGCTTAAAGACGGGAAGCCGGCAGAGGGAGTTCAGGTCCAAAAACAGCCTTGGCCTGAAGATGGCCAGCCTTTTAAAGTGGAATCAGCGCCCATTGAAATCAAGCTTAAGGCCAGAAAAATTCCGGAATGGCAGCTCGACCATTTGGGATTGGTGGGAAAACTGCAGCCCAGTCCTGCCCAGACAGACCAGCCTGTTGAGACAGTATCTTTGATTCCTATGGGCTGCGCCCGCCTGAGAATATCTGCTTTTCCTTATGTGCTTCCGGATGGATTTGGCTATGAATGGGAGGAGCCAGAAAAAGAGGATGAATCCTGATTATTTTCTTGCTTTTGATATTGGTGCGGAGAGCGGTAGAGCTCTCTTGGGAGAGCTGAAAAAGGATCAGATCCAGGTCAAGGAAATCCATCGATTCAAAAACAGGATGATTTCTAAAGGAAGCCGTGTTGTTTGGGATGTATTTGATCTATTTGATGAGATAAAGAAAGGGTTGAGGAAATGTGTGGAAGAGCATACAAAGTCTATCAGCAGTATGGGCATAGATACATGGGGAGTGGATTTTGGTTTGTTTGATAAAGAGGGAGATCTGCTCTCTCTTCCTTTTGCCTACAGAGACAAAAGAAACAAGAAAGCCATGGAAGAGTTTCTGAAAAAAATATCTCCCAAAAAAATCTATGAGTTGACCGGAATCCAGTTTCTCCAGTTCAACTCCATCTTTCAGCTTTATGCGGTGAAGACCCAAAATCCTGAAATCATGAACAACGCCAAAGACCTTTTGTTTATGCCGGATATATTCAATTATTTTCTAACAGGAAAAATGTCCACTGAATTTTCATATGCCACCACTTCTCAGCTTTTTAATCCCCGAAAGGACAACTGGGAAGAACAGCTTTTTAAAGCCTTGGATGTGCCTGTTTCCATCATGCAGGAGGTGGAGACAGGGGGAAAAAAGTTAGGTTTGATTAAAAAGGCAACAGCGAAAGAGATCGGGATAAAGCCCTTACCTGTTGTGCTGACCGCTGCTCATGACACCGCCTCTGCCGTGGCTGCTGTTCCAGCTCAAGGAAATGACTGGGCTTTTATCAGCTCCGGTACTTGGTCTATCATGGGTATTGAGCTCAATTCTCCTCTTATAACTGAGGAAAGCTTTAAGCTTAATTTTACTAATGAAGGAGGCTTGGGGCATCGATTCAGATTATCCAAGAACATCACAGGTTTGTGGCTGCTCCAGGAGTGCCGAAAGAAATGGAGTGTGAAAAGAAAGATAGGGTATGGAGAGTTAATGAAAAAGGGGCACTCAGCCAAGCCTTTTAAATCCTTTATTGATCCGGATCATCCTTTGTTTCTTAAACCCTTAGATATGACAAAGGCTATAGTCCGGTTCTGCCAAAAAACCGGACAGGCCTGCCCCATAAATATGGCTGAGTTTGTGCGGTGCATCCTAGAGAGTCTA
>DASRVI010000246.1:0-3038 GCA_035655135.1 Acidobacteriota bacterium
AGTCCAAGGGATGGCTTCTAATCTTTTAGCGGATATCTCCTTATGGCAATTCTCGCATTTTCCAAAATCGTCATCTTCGACCTTTTTCAATGCCTTGTCTATTTGTATCAATCGTTTTCTTTCTGTATCAGAAAGTTCGAATAAAAATTCCTTTTCATAAGTGCTTTCAGCCCTGTCCCCTGGATCTTGAGCTATTTCAGGCTCAAGCTCCTTTCCCTCATTTCTGAATTCGCTCAATTTTTTTAATATTTCTTCTTTTTCTTGAAGAAGCTTCTTCTTAATTTTTTCTTTTTCTTTTCTATTCAATCCTTCCCCCCTTTATTTTGCATAATTTATTCCTTTTATAATGGATAGAGACCTATAAATCTGTTCTAAAAGAAAAATTCGTATCAACTCATGAGAAAATGTCATTTTTGAAAGAGAGAGAATAAAATCAGCTCTGTTCAAGATTTTAGGACCCAGTCCGAGAAATCCGCCTACCAAAAATGATATGGGATAAGGATGGCTTAGCGCTTTTTTCTTCAGCATCTGAGCCATTTCCTCTGAATTCATCTCATTTCCTTTATTTGACAGACAGATAATATAGTCTCTGTCTAAATATTTTTCAAGACCTTCTGACTCAATTTTTAATATTTTTTGTTGGTTCCTCTCGTCTATGCCTCTAGCTTCCTTTGTTTCAATCAACCTAAATTTTGACATCCTTTGGATCTTCTCTATATAAAAAGACTGTAAATTTTTTATTTCAGGACTCCTTGTCCTCCCAGGCCATAAAACCTTTAATCTCATAAAAAACATTCCGCAATTTACAAAATTTTTACTAAAAAATAAAGTGTTGGTGGTTAAATGTCAATAAATTTAATAAAAAAGTTTGGGGCCATCCCCCCAAAGCTTTTCTAGGGAATAATACTCTCTGGTCTCTTTAGAAAATACATGAAGAATAAAATTTCCATAATCCATCAATATCCATTCTGCATTTTCCTTTCCTTCTACGTGAAGAGGATAAATATTTTCTTTTTTCAATTCTTTTTCAATGTTCTCGTAAATAGCTATATTTTGTCTGCTTGAATTCCCACTTATGATAATAAAATAGTCTGTAAAAGAGGAAATCTCTTTGAGTCCAATAACAACTATGTGCTCCCCCTTTGTTGCTTTTCCAGCTTTTATGGAAAGTCTGATTTCCCTGGGCAGAGTGCGTTTAGTCAACTTTTTCCCGTTTTCTTTTCCCTTGGTCATGAATAAAGCTTGTTCTCCTTTATGTATTTTTCAACATTCCTTGGAACCATCTCATGAATTGACTTGCCCTTTTTGATTCTTTTTCTGATATCTGATGAGGATATATCAAGCGAATCCACATGCAAAAGAAAAAAATCATGATATTTAATATCTTCTTTCTTTATGTGTGTTCTGATTTCAGTCATCTTATTTCTGTATTTTCCTCCTAATATATTTTTAGCCTCTTTAAGATTGAATCCAGGCCGGCTGATCACAATAAAAGAATAATTATCAAGTAAATCCTTGGTATCCTTCCAGGTGTCAATTTCCAAAAAAGCATCTATCCCTAGAATAAAGAATATCCGAGCCTCTGGGTTCGATTTCTTTATCTTGTTTAAGGTGATGATGGAGTATGACTTTTCTTCAGCATCTATCTCAATACGAGAAGGAATAAAATTCGGATATTCCTCTAAAGCCAATTTCACCATATTGAATCTATCTCGGGGAGGGGCTATATGGCTGCTTTTTTTATGAGGAGGGATATAAGATGGGATAAACAAGATTTTATCAAGGAAAAACTCCTTATTTACCGTCTCAGCTGCTTTTAGGTGTCCCTTATGAATAGGATTAAAAGTTCCCCCCTGGATTCCGATTCTCTTTTTATCCATTAGATTCTCTAGTATCTTTTAAATAGGAAGCAATCGAAAAAATCAACTCTTTAAGTCCTTTTCCTTTTAAGGCTGAAATGGCGGAAAAGGGAATTTTTTTCTGAGCAGCGAAATCTTTAATCGCATTCAATCTTTGTTTGTCTTCACCTAAGAGGTCAATTTTATTGGCAACAATAATCTGGGGACGTTTTAACAATTTTTTGTTGAATTCCTTTAATTCGTTCCTAACCGTAAAAAAATCATCTATGGGATGCCTTTGACTGTAAAAAGAAACATCAATGATGTGAACAATAAGTTTTGTTCTTTCAATATGCTTTAGAAATCTTGTTCCTAGTCCATGTCCCTCGTGAGCTCCTTTAATCAAACCAGGAATATCTGCCACCACAAAGCTGTTAAACTCATCAATATCCACGACCCCTAAATTTGGAACCACTGTGGTAAATGGATAATTGGCAATAACCGGCTTGGCTGCAGAAATCTTAGATATTAATGTTGATTTCCCTACATTGGGAAAACCGACCAGTCCCACATCTGCGATAAGTTTCAGCTCCAGGATAAGCTCAACTTCCTCTCCCTCTTTTCCTTCTTCATGTTTTCTGGGAGCTTGGTTGGTAGATGAGGCAAAGGAGGCGTTGCCTCTCCCTCCTTTTCCTCCTTGAGATGCAAGGTATTCTTGTCCTGGCTTAACAAAATCAAACAAAATTTTCTCTTCTCTTTTTATGATAGTCCCCAAAGGAACTTTTAAGTACAGGTCTTCTCCTTTTTTTCCTTCTTTGTTCGAACCCTGACCATGGCGTCCTCTCTCTGCTTTAATTACTGGATGCAAACGAAAATAACTCAATGACTTGACATGGGAATCGGACATAAAATAAATATTTCCACCATCTCCCCCTTTTCCCCCATCAGGCCCTCCTTTGGGCACATGGCTTTCTCTCCGGAAGCTTACACAACCATTTCCACCTTTTCCGGCTATAAGAGCGACTTTAGCCTGATCTGCAAACATATTATAGAGGACACAAACTCCTAAGAGGGAAAAACTGAAACCACTTTTCGGTTGGATCTCGTTTCAAAACGGACATTTCCAGATACTTTAGCAAAAAGGGTATCATCTCCCCCTCTTCCCACATTCATACCTGGTTTAAATGGAGTCCCTCGCTG
>DASRVI010000247.1:0-4014 GCA_035655135.1 Acidobacteriota bacterium
ATGAATATGCTCGATCCCCTTACTGAAACAGGCAACCGGAGATATATTGAGATGAATTTAGGTTACAGACTGGATGAAATGAAAAGATATGGTTTTCCAGTGGGTATATTATTTTGTATTTTAGATGATATTGATTCCATTAATGATGTTTTTGGCACAGTGGTTAAGGACAAAGTCATCAAAATGATTGGAAAAACCATCTCTAAAAATATACGTTTTTTCGAGTTTGTAGGAAGATGGGATGAAGACTCATTTTTAGTTATTCTCAGTAATGTAAATATTCATAAATTGGATCTTATTGCTAATAAATTAAGACTGCTTGCTGAAAAATCAAGTATTCAAGTTAAGGACAAACTCATTCATATTACCATTTCGGTGGGAGGTGTACTGGCAGAATCAACAAGCACTATTGAATCTTTGGTGGAAGAAGCTCGAAATTTAGCCCACTCAAGTCAAAAATCAGGAAAGAATAAAGTCACTCTGTTTTCTGAAGATTACTAATTCCTTCCCAAGCCTTGATTTTAAAGCAGCATCAACTGGGGAATAATCCAGGCTAAATATATTTCTTGAACCTTGTTCTTGGATTATATTACAATGCAAAAGAGATCTGTCCTCATGAAAAAGGATGAAAGCATAAAAGCTTTTTTTAAAGCTTTGAAAATTTCATTAAAAAATTATTCCATTTATAATAAAGACCATCCTTCATACAAAAAATCAATAAAGAAATTAAGATCAGACATGGATAAATTATTCCATTTTTCTGATCGTTCCCTACAAATTGGTTTTACTTCAAATTCTATTTATTTTGGAAATGAGCGTTTAGAAGAAGAAAAGTTATATAGAGATGTCGCTAAGATGTTTCATTTCCGCAAAGTGAAAAGATTAGAAATAAAATCTACCGTCACTACAGAGGAACTGGAATTATTTTTATCCAAAGTTTATCTCCCTAGAAAAGATATATTTAAAAAAGGAGGCATAAAAAAGATTTTGGGAAAAGAGAAAATCTCAAATATAAATGTCACGGAACTGGATTATTCCCAACTTTTAAAAGGCGAAGGAGAAGAGATAAAAGACATTTGGACCTATCTTCTTAAAGAAGCCACTGACGAAGGAAATGAATCAAAAATGGAATATTTGGCAGATAATTATGATAGGATTCATGACAAGATCGATGCTGAAGAAGTCATCTCTGATGATGAGTTGCAGCAAAGCTTTGAGAGTTTTTTTAATTATTTAAACAAAAACGAAAAAGAAAAATATGTTTCATTTTCAAAAAGATTGATGAAATCAGCTTTAAGCAAAAAAAATATTTCTTCGGTAGAAAAATTTGACAAGATAAAACCTCTTTTAATGGATTTGAGTGAAGACGATTTGGCCTCCACCCTATGGGAAGAAATCACCACTAATAATGAGTTTGATCAAGTTAGCTTCAGTATTTTTTCTAAGCTCACAGACAAGGAAGAGCATAAAAAGATAGCAGAGTCGCTCTTGGATGTGTTTAATAAAAGGAAATCAGGAAAAGAAAAAGGGGAAATAAAACAAAAAATAAGAGAACTCTTATCAGGAACATCCAGCCCATTTATATCTGAAATATATAGAAATACATTACAATCCATCCTAAAGGGAATATCAGAGAAAAATGAAAAAATCATTTTTGATAACACTCACCTTCAAAGAAATTATTATTTGATCCTGTTAAACATGCTGGAAAAGGAAACAGAAAAAGAAGAAAGTTCTCGATTAATAAAACAAATTCTTGATGAATGGAAGAATATCCTCGAATCCAATGATATGGAATATTTGAAATCTATTCATGAAACATTAGATGAAAAACGAGAAACTCTTTCTTCCTTAAAAAACTTTCATGATTTGGAATCAATTCTTGTTGAACATGTTGAAAAATCGATTCTTAATGGGGAGCTTTCATTACATTTCAATTATTTTATTGAAAATATGAATAAAAGCACTAAGAATGAAAATGTCTATCTAAAAAAGATTTTTACTGAAGAAACTATTACCCCATATATATTAAAAGCTTTTTTCCGTTTTTTTACAGACTACTTGTTTTATTTCAACTTAAATTTAGAGCAAAGATCAGGCGACAAAGTTCTATTAAGAAAAATAATAGACAGCCTCAGCTTGATAGATTCCCCGGTTTCTCTTATTACCCTTAAATACATATTCAAACTTGGGGGTACCGATATCAAGTTAAAAACCTTGAAGGCCATGGAAAATCTTAGGGAACACGATGATAAATTTCTTTTTCCCCTGTTAAAGAAAAAAAATTACGAACTAAAAAAAGAGGCTTTCATACTTTTGTCTAGAGCAGAGGGCAGTAAACACCAAGCCTTGGATATAATGTTTTCAACAAGGTCTTTTCTGGGGCTAAAGAATAAAAAACTGCACAATCATGTTCAGATCATAGATGAATTGGATGTTGAGTCAGCCAGAAGTCACTTGATTTCCCTAGCTAAAAGAAAATTCATATGGAATAAAAAATTAAGAAATCATGCAGAGAATGTGTTAAGGAAATGGGATGTTGGAAAAAGTTAAAGAAGCTTTATTGGATTTAACTTCAGCCGTTCAAGCAAAAAAACTCTATTCAAAAGACCACCCCAAATATTTGGAAATTATTGAAAAAGCTTATCAAGGAATTCAAAACATATTAAAGTCCAAAGATGAATTCATAATAGGGATCATCGATGAGGAGTTAGCCTGGGAGAGTGAAATTTTATTTGATATCGCACGAAAAACAAAATCTTTATTGATCTATCTTAAGGAAAGAGATATCGAGAAAATAAACTTTAATTCCTCTCTGGAGAAGTGGGAATTGGAAAAATTTATTTCATTTCTATCCCTTCCGAAGCAGGAAGATATAGAAGACATTCAAGATTATCTGATAACAAATAAAATAAAAAACATCCGGGCTGGGAAAATCAAGGCTCTAACTGATGATAAAAAGACCAGGGATGGGTATCTTACTGAAAAAGAGCAATTAAGAAGAACCTATCAGAACTCCATCGACTTAGTTAAAGAATCAACAACTAAGATTTTAAATGATGAAGAAATTGATTACTTAGAATTAAGATTCAACATTCTGACACTCACTGAGAGTTATGCCGGCAACCATCATGAGCTGATTAATTTAGTTGACTTAAAGAAAAAAGATCTTATAACTTTTATTCATATGTTGAATGTGAGCATCATTTCCATGTTTTTTTCCTCTCAATTAGGCCTTCCTTCAGACAAAGTTGTCGAAATAGGGATTTCAGCTCTTTTTCATGATATTGGTAAAATAGCCATGAAAAAAAATACTCAGATGAAGGAACTCTGTTTATTGGGAAGCAAAATTCTCCTACAGCACAAGAGAACCTTAGGGATCCTGCCTACAGTGGTGGCTTTTGAACACCATCTCCAGTATAATAAAAAAAGTTGTCTCAAGGTCAAGTATTCTCTGGAGCCTCATCTTGCCACTAAGATCATATCTATATGTGATGTTTATGATACTTTGTTTCAAAAACAAACTCATAAAAAACACTTTCCTCCAGAGGAAATCTATAAAATCATGACTAAAGAAAAAAGCAATCTTTTTGATTCTGAACTAATTGACCGGTTCTTTGAAATGATGGGTGTTTGGCCCCTGGGGACTATTGTCCAAATGAATGATAACCGAATTGGTTATGTCAAAAAGATCAATAAAAATGAAAAATTTCGTCCTGTTATCAAAATAATATCACCTAAAAATAAATCAGGGATATTGGATTTATCAAAAGAAAACCAAGAAATAAAGATTTTAAAATCCTTAGATCCATTTGAGGAAGGGAAAGAATATGCTGATTTAATCCTTTTGGAACAAGAATGATTTTCTAGCGAAAGGAGCACTTTAAATGAAGAGAAGAGAAGCCATGATATTCTTGGGATGTGCGGCTTTGGCCAGCCCTGTTTTATTTTCATGTAAAGGAGGAAAAATTAAAATGAAAAAAGAAATCAAAACTAAAAAAGCCCCCGCAGCTA
>DASRVI010000248.1:0-2998 GCA_035655135.1 Acidobacteriota bacterium
TCCAGATATTGTGATCAACATGATGTTATTTTGATATTTTTGATGAGCTTCTCTATTGAAGTTCCCTATACTATAATTATATTACCTGGAATAAGCGCATCCAGTCAATATCAAATTCTTTCATCCCAGAGGATATTAAAGTGATTAAAGGAATATTTTTTTTGTGGGAACTTTTTGTTCCAGGCTTTCGTTATATCTAATAAAGGATTACAATATCAGCCTGGATTATTCACGAGTGGAGGTCATTTTATTACCATTTTTTTATGAATAGTTCAGGGCAGGAGGTTGGAATGAAAAAATTAATGCTGATTGTTTTATTTCTTGTGATTCTGACTTTGTTTATCGGTTCTGCCCCGGCAAAGGAAATCAAAAAAGATTTCAATGAGAGCTTTGATGTTAAAACCGGGGATGTGCTTCATCTTACTCATGGAGATGGAAATGTGACTATTGTCCCATGGAACAAAGACATAATCGATGTGGTGGTTCACTTCAGAGCCAATGTGGAAAGGATCGGGATCGGGCAGGAATATCATTTCGATGTTGAGTTCAACCAAAGAGGAAATTCTGTTTACGTCACAGAAAAGGAAAGTTCAGGATTTACTATCGGATTCAGCTCTTTTAAAACATATGAGTATATTTATGAGATCAAAGCGCCGAATTATATCCGGTTAGATTTAAAAGGGGATGATGGAGATGTGAATGTTGAAGGTTGGAGAGAGGATATCGAATGCCGCATTGATGATGGAGATTTGATTCTTAGAGACATTGAATCAGAAAGAGTGAGACTCTGGGGAGAGGACGGAATTATTGAGATTGAGAGGCTTAAAGCAGAGCTGTCCATATCGATGGATGACGGAGATGTCTTTCTTACTGGCTGTGACGTGCCTGAATGCCGGATGGATATGGAAGATGGGGATATACAAATTCGGGATTCTCTGGGTTCTTTTGATATAAGCTCAGATGATGGAGATGTGATGTTTGATCACACCACAGCCGAAAAATTGTATATAAGGGCTAATGATGGGAATATCGATCTTGACCTTTTAAAATCAGACAAAATTGAGGCTGACATAAAGACAGATGACGGGGCGGTAAGGGTGAATCTGGAAAAAGGTTTTTCAACTTCTTTTTATGCTTATTCTGATGATGGACGCATACGGATCGAGCTGGAAAATATAGAAAAATTCGAAGATGAACGTCATGCCAAATCAGGCGAAATAAACAGTGGAAAAGGTAGAATCCGCATCCGGACTTCCGACGGAAATATCACTATTGGGGAAAAGTAAAAGAATATAAACAGATTTATTTGTTGCATTTGACAAGAGGTGAATTTTTTTTAGATAATTAAAAATCAGAAGATTCTATGGGAAAGATACCAAAAAAATTAACTACTGTATTTATCATCTTGTTCCTAATAAGCCTCGCTCAGGCTGCTGAGGAGGATAAAGAAAAACAAAAAGTATACACTTCCTCAACCAGCTTATCCATACTTCAAACATCGGGCAATGCCAATGAATTCTCATTAGGATTTGACACTGAACAAAACCTGAATTTAAAAAAAAGCCACTTTAATTTTAAGGGAAGTGTCATCTATGCTGAAAGCGAGGGAACTAGAGATACAGAGTTTTATTTCAGTCAGCTGAATTATAGATATTCGTTCAAACCCAAATTTTATGGTGTTGCCTCAACACAATTGGAGCGGAATGTTCTTTCAGGCTACAACTACAGGTTTTCGCTCTCAGCAGGGGCAGGATATTTTTGGATAAAAACAAAAAAGCTGGAGGCGTCTTCAGAAGCTGCTTTTGGATGGAGCAGTGAGAACAACATTGAAAAAGCATCGGATTTGAATGTTTCACTCACTTTTATTTCTATGTCCATCTCTAATTCCATCAAGATTCCTTTATCCTCTAATTCTGAATTGAATCATCAAAACATATTTTTTTTCAATTTGAAAGAAGGAAGTGATTTTCGCATCAATTCCATTTCTTCTGTTTCTTTTAGTATTTCCAAGATTTTTTCAATCAAATTAAGTCATCAACTCAAATACAATCACCGCCCTGTAACAGGATTTAAAAACACGGACCAATACATCCTCAGCTCATTGGTTTTGAAGTTTTAAATCTATTTCCGAATAAAATCAGATTTTTATTCGTACCGGACGGAATCGGCAAGATTGCCAAAGCAGCTTTAGCCGCGTTGAAGCTCAAAGAGAAAAAAGCGGTTAAAAAGGAGTCTTGCTTTTTATTATTATAGGGATAAAATAAGGCATACATAACGTGCGCCCGTAGCTCAGTGGATAGAGCGGTGGACTTCGAATCCAAAGGTCGGGGGTTCAAATCCCTCCGGGCGTGCTTGCTTTAAGATTTTTTCAACGATCCATTTGAGGGAGCCAGAGATAATAAAATCCACTGGGAAGGGATTGGAACAGTTTGGAGTAGAAATTTTCTTCAAAAAAAGATTTTTGATTTGATTCCGCGGAGTAAATATTGGTCGTTTTCTGTGGATAATAAGTATAGGACACCAATTGAGCATCTCGGATCCCAGCCAGTTGATTGATTTTATCTTGCGCGGCATTGAAATATCCAATTTCATCGATCAATTTCAGCTTGAGGGCTTGGGAGCCGGTGTAGACTCTTCCGTCAGCTAACTCTGTTAGCTTTTCTCTGGATAAAATGTCTTGTCTGTTTCTCAAAACCGCATCCAGAAACTTTTGATAATGCTCATTCACAATTTCTTGAAAAATATCCTTTTCTTTGGGTGAGAGTTCCTTGAATGAACTCCCCGCATCCTTCATCTTTCCAGACTTGATAATGTTTACTTGGATCCCTAATTGATCCATGAGTTCATGTATGTCAGGAAAAATGGAAATAACGCCAATGCTTCCGGTTATGGTTGAAGGATGAGCCATGATGAAATCACAGGCTGAAGCCACATAATATCCCCCGGAAGCCGCAACTCCCATCATGAGAGCGATAACAGGAAGATCGGTTTTCTTTTT
>DASRVI010000249.1:0-6632 GCA_035655135.1 Acidobacteriota bacterium
GTAAGATGAGAATTCTCCACATCTCAGATACGCACATAGGAGGCGCTTTAGATTTCTGTAAAGAAGCCTTAGATAAAACTTTGGAGGAAGTTAAAAGGGATAAATATGATTTGATCATTCATTCCGGTGATCTCACTCAGGGAGGAAGAAGAGAGCAGTTCATCCAGGCAAAAGAAATTCTATCTGATATTAATATCCCTTATATTGTGCTGGCTGGAAATCACGACGCCCGATCAGGGGGGCTTTCTCTTTTCGAAGAATATATAGGTCCCTTAAATGGAGTACGGGACCTGGGGGATGCTGTGGTCATTTATGTGAACAGTGCGGTGGATGATAAGGACCAGGGCCGCGTGGGGATGGTGAAGTTCAATTTGATGCGGAAAGCTCTGAATGATTACAGTGAGAAGCTGATAAAAATAATAGTCATCCATCATCATGTGATTCCCATTCCTATGGCTGGTAGAGAAAGAAATGTCCTCTATAATGCAGGAGACATGCTGGATATTATTTTAAAAGAGGATGTTGACCTCGTTCTTTCAGGTCATCGCCATTACCCGAATATATACCAGATTGAGAATACAGTATTCATCAATGCAGGAACCACAAGCGCTACAAAAACCCGATGTGGAGATGTTAATTCATACAATATTATAGATATCGATCAAAAAACCAGAAAAGTGAGAACCATAAGGATTGACGGAAAAACACAGGCTTATTCTTTTCCAAAGCGGGAAAAACGTATTTTTTCCGATTTGGGTGATAGAAAGTTCAGAGTTGTGCATACAGCCAACACATTGATTTCTGACTCAAGGGCTTTTTTAAAACGTAATTTCACGAACGCCATGGATACCATAAAAGGATTAGAACCCGATCTTATGGTTCACTGCGGAGGGATAGTCAAACAAGGCATTGCTAAAGATTATGATGAGGCTGTGAGCTATCTGACAGAACTTAAATTTCCCATTGTTTATACCCCAGCAGGACGTGATATCAATTTCCTCGGATATTATCTTTTTCCTACCTATTTTGGTGGCATTGACCAGAGATTTTCAAATGGAAAAATACTGTTTCAAGGGGTATCTTCTGCTGAATATGATTCTCAAGAGGGAATCGTGGGGCCGAGCCAGAGGAAAGTTTTGCTTAGAAAGCTGCAGTCCCCAGAGGATTTAAAAGCAGTGTTCATTCATCATAATGTGCTTCCCATTCCTCACAGCAGGGAAAAGGGACTTTTAGAGGACAGTGGGGATCTGTTGCGCGAGCTTGTGGATGCTCAAATAGACCTTGTCCTGACCGGCACATCTTCTCATCCATTTGCTGCGAGGGTTGAAAACACCATTGTAGTCAATGCCAACTCATTAAGCAGTGTGTACCAGCGGAGTATATTTGGGAACTCTTTCAATATTATTGATATTTATGAGGAGGCTATAGCTGTATTTGAAGTCAACAGTTTATGGGGCCGCAGACGTCTTCTGGGTATATGGGAGAGAAATAAATTTTGAATTGTGTTTGAATCATATTTTATTTTTGAATGGAGACTTCAAATCCTTGAAGATTCAAAGAAACAGGAATGGATTGAATCCCTTTTCCTAGAGAGTTGATTTCTTCGAGCATCATTGTTTTTTGATTTTCTTCTTCAGCGCTCAGTAGGGTCAGTGAGCCGCCCTCTCCTCCGGCACCATTGACTTTCCAGCCCAGGGCTTTATGTTTTTTAGCTATCTGAATAACGGATTCAGCCTCTTTAGATATCAGACTGGGATGAAGAGAACGCTGGCATTCATTGTTTTCTATCATGATTTTCCCATAGGAGTCCATATCTCCTTGGAGCAAAAAATCTCTAGCTTTTTGAGCTAATTCTCTCATTTTGATTATGGGCTTGAATCGGGAACCTTTTTCTTCAAGAAAGCGGATGACCTCCTCATGAAGGGCAGAAGAGCTGTGTCCGCTTCCTAAATATATAAGACAGAGCTGGTTGTTCAAAGCCTTCTCAAGTTGTCCGGGAAGATCCAGTTTTGACACATTGGATTTGGGGTATTTATACATATCAATAAAGCATACGCCCCCATACGCTGCGCATATTTGGTCCTGGATGCCGCTCTGCCAACCAAGTTTTTCTGTTTCCACTCTGTGGGCCAAAGAGGCGAGCTCTTTGGCAGAACGATGTTGAGGGGTAAGATGATCCAGGGCTCCTAAAAGAGCCACACACACCGAACCGGATGTCCCGGTGGAGCTTCCGGCTGGAATGGGAGAATGAATTTTGATCTCTAATTTAATGTCTTTAGGGATGTCCATGGAATGGATGGCAGCCTGAAGCAGAGGGTGTTGATCATATTGGGGATGATCAGGATCTATTTGGAAAATTTCCTCGTAGTTTTCAGCGTGTACTGAAACACGAACGTTTTCATTTTTAATATTTTCGTAGACTTTGATTTCAACTTCCACACCAGGGGAGACAGCCACATTGAGAACTTTCCCCTTTTTTGAATACCAGGTGTCGGTCCATCCCCCGATATCATTGACCCTGACGGGTGTGTGAGATTGAATCAGTTTGATGATTTTTTCTGTATTGCTTTTCTTCATTTCAATGTTTTTTTCCTAGCTATTAACGATTGAGCTCGCCGCCAATATTACCACAACCTGAAAAGATTTTTCCAATCCTGTCCATGATCTAGGGCATGAATAGAGCCAGAGAGAAATCTATTGAGATTGGAGCAGGGCTGATTTTAAAAAAGGTTCCTGGATCACCACATGACTGCGGCCCACCACAGCAAAAACCCTTTTCCCTTTGGTAACTTCTCTGATTAAGCGGATGAGCATGTATTGGTTCCGGTAACCAAGCAGTTTTTTATGGATTTTGGCAACAAATCCGCCTATGTAATCTCTGTGAAAGAGATCATTTGAAATTTGGCGCCAGTCCGGTATTTCAGGGAATGTCTTAGAAAACAGTTGTTTGAATTCTGTAAAATCAAAAGGTTTAACCTCAAGATAATTTATCTTGCTCAAATAGTTGAGTTCACTGTTTATTCTCTCTGGAGAATTTATCCATCCCATTCTTCGGTTGATAGCCACTTGTACGAGAGTGAAGTACATTTTGATTTCCCAAGCTTGAAAGCTCGAAGATAAAAAGTATGTCTGCTGCTGACGGGAAGGATCAATGCATTTGACGGGAATGCTGTCTCGATTCGCTAAGTACATCAGCAGGCCTTGTTCCCCGAATTTTTGGATGGACTCCTTCCGTGTGGCTTCCACCGGCCACAGGTTGCCTTCACTCAGGGCTAGATCTGGTTTGAACTGGTTCCAGTATTGTTCAATCATTGTGAACTGAGGATCATCTAGGTCAATGGTATGGACAGCTCCAAAATAAAATAATTCACCGGGATGAGAATTCAGTTCAAGAATATAAGGATTATTATTGGAGTGATTCCGATAATCTTGCCATGTCCTCATGCCGTTGAATGGAAAAAAGGAACAGCTTGCTGAAAAGAGAGTCAAGCATGAAATAAAAAAAGCCATAAGGCTCAATCTTTTTCTGAGCTTGACCAGGTTCATTCTGGTAATCATAGGATCTGGGTTCATTTTCATTCATCCTTCCATTTTAGTTAGAGCGAAATTTATGCCAGATTCAATTTAAGTTTTAAGATGTTGTATTTAAATAAGTTGCAAGCTAGAAGCTGTTGATAATTGGGTTTTATAGGCAGAATAATGCGGATGAAATGTCTAATAATTTTACGTTTTTATTAAAGGGATCACTGCTGGAGTTCATCTAGCAGGGCATCTAGCTTCTTCTTCTCTTCTGGGCTGAGATGATGATAATGTTGTTTCTTATAACGGATTAAATAAGACAGGGCTTTGTCCTTGCTCCCAAGAGCCTGGTGGGCTAAACCAAGGTTAAAAAGAGGATCAGGAAGAGAAGGATTACATTCCAGGGCTTTTTCCCAAAAAATCATGGCTCGATTGAGCTGGCCGGCCTGTCCGTAAGCAGTGCCCAAGCCGTTGTAAGCCTCTGCGTATTTAGGATCGAGTTTGAGAGCTTGATTAAAATACTCCACGGCTGAACTAAGGTCTTCACTGTTTTTTAGTTTCACAGACCTTGAAAGGTAAAGAGCCCCTAGGTTATTAAACACCACCGGATAATTATCATCCCATTCCAGAACTTTATTATAAGCGGATTCTGCTTTTTCAAACTGTCCCTGATTCCAGTAAGCCACCCCTAGATAATTCCAGACCTCAGGATCGTAGTCAATGATATCCAGACTCTGATAAAGAATATTTATGGCTTGTTCAAAGCGGCCAGCCTCAACCAGAGTGATGCCCAGAGTTTGCATAAGCTGGAAATTTTCAGGATTGTGCTCACATCCATGTTCCAGGACTTTTACGGCTGATTCAATATCATTGGTTTTTTTGTGTATTTCTGCCAGATAAGCGTAAGCCTGAGAGAGGTCTTTTCTCTCCTCAATGATCCCCTGAAGAATGTTTTTTCCTGCTTCGTAGTCCTCGCGGTCATAAGCTCGCATGGATTCCATGAGTTTGTTTTGATAAGGGAGAAGCGTTTTTAAATCGTCCTTAGAAGTATAAGTTTTTTTAGGGGAATGATGGGGGGTGCCGGCCACATATCCCAGGCTTTTCAATTTCCGGAGTGTATCCGGATCAATTTTTTTTAGGGGTTGGTTCTGATCAGCAAGAGAATGGTTTTGAATGAAATCATTTAATTCCTTATTATAAAAGGCTCTGTTTTTTGAGGAAGCCAGATTATTCTGTTCAGGAAAATCCTTTTCTAGGTCATAGACCTCCGGGATAGGCAGATCAATATACTTAATATTTTGATTTAAAAAACCGCGAAGGGGAGCCCAGTTTCGGGAATAAAAAGGGTAAAGAGATTCAAAATAGATTTTCCGATTAGGAAGTTCTTTGCCTCTTATTGCAGGCACAAGAGAAAAGCCCTGCAGCCGGTCAGGAATCTTAATATCAAGAATTTCACAGGCAGTGGGGAAAATATCACTGTGGCAGACGTTTTTTTTTATCTTTCCGGGTTTGAGTCCAGGAAAAGACAGGATCATAGGCACATGCAGAGTGGGATTGTAGGCAAAGTATCCATGTGTTTTTTCTCCATGTTCTCCCAGTCCCTCTCCATGGTCACTGGTAAGAATGATCAGGGTTTTTTCAGACAATTGATTGAGATCAAGGTATTCAAAAATTTTACCCAGGCAATGGTCCACATAAGCCACTTCTCCTTCATAAGGATGGCCGGGGTAATTATTTTTAAAAGGTTCTGGAGGATCGTAGCGCTGGTGGGGGTCATAGACATGCAGCCATAAAAACCAAGGACTGTGTTGACTTTTCAGCCATTTGAGGGACCGGTTCACCACCACTTCAGCCCGCCTTTCCACATAAGAGAAGGTCTGGCTTCCAGGGTGGCCGTATTGGTCATCATACACATCAAAGCCCTGGTTTAAACCAAATCTGGAATCCAAGGGAAAAGCTCCCACAAAAGCAGCGGTTGAGTATCCGAAAGTCTTTAGATGCTCAGCCAGAGTCAGAAACTCATCTTTGAGAATAAACTGGCTGTTTTCATGAATGCCGTGATAAAGAGGAGTGGCTCCTACTAGGATGCTGGCATGTGAGGGAACAGTGGTGGGAGTATGGGCAAAAGCCCGGGCGAAGAGGACTCCTTTTTCAGCCAAAGAATCTATATTGGGAGTGGAGACAAAACGTTTATCATAACAGCTTAACCGGTCTGCGCGCAGGGTGTCGATGGTGATGAGCAAGAAATTTTGAGGGCGGGAGTGTGTTTTTCCGGCACACTCTAATTTGATGGGTGTAGCAGCGAAAATGAAGAAGAGGATCCCCAGCAAACTTTTTTCAATCAGCTTTATTTTTTTCATCTCTCACATCCTGCGCTCGTTATAGAGAGAAAGAAGAGCCCCTTCCGGAGATTCGAAAGGGGCTCGGATATCATACAATAATGGGCTTAGAAATTGAAGCGAACTCCAAACCGGAATACACGAGGATTGAGGATTCTGAGTTCCTGTCCAAAATTGTCTGCGATAATGCTGTTTTCCTGCTTCAAGGCATGAGATGAATTCAAGAGATTAAAGGCATCCACTCCTAATGCAACTGAGGACCTGTCTGATACAGCGAAAGTTTTTTCCATACGGAGGTTGAGCACATAATAATTAGGCAGGCGTTCGTCTCCGTATTTGCCTTTTCCGCCGTCCGGACTTCCGTAAAATTCTTGAGTGCCGATCCCGGGCATAGAGACCATCTGGTAGGTGGGCCGCACATAGCCTTCCCGCGCATTAAACACACCGCTGAGATTGATATCAAGAGGCAGTTGAACCAGACCAGACAGCTTGAACTGCCATCTGGAGTTGGTGAAAATATCACTGATTCCAGAGCCGCTGCTTTCTGGTGCGACCACTCCTCCGTCAAAATATTCCTGATTGTTTAGTCCTGCGATCATTTCATTGGACATTATGTCGTCAATAACACCCAAGAATTTGCCCTCATAATATCGTCTCCAGTCTGAAATGGTGAGCGAGCTGTTCAGCATCCAGCCATTAGAAAGACGCTTGGTCAGCACGATCTGTCCGCCCAGATAGCGGTCAAAAGCCTTGTCATGGTTGGTGAAGTAGCGG
>DASRVI010000250.1:0-4763 GCA_035655135.1 Acidobacteriota bacterium
AGGAGTTGTTATGATTCTGAATCACCCTATTTTAAGGATTATCATATGATAAAAAGATATACCAGACCTGAAATGGGAGCCATATGGGAAGAGAGAAATAAATATAAAAAATGGCTGGATGTGGAACTGGCGGTCTGTGAGGTCTGGAATGAATTGGGGGAAATCCCTTCCGTAGCCCTAAAAAGGATAAAGGACAAAGCTGATTTCTCAGTTAAAAGAATCGAACAAATCGAAAAAGTGGTTAAGCATGACGTAGTCGCTTTCCTGACTTCTATTGCTGAGAATGTTGGAAAAGATTCACGATACATACACCTCGGGTTGACCTCATACGATGTTGTCGATACAGCTCTTTCTCTGCTTATCAGAGAATCTCTTGAAAAAATTCAAAAGGATCTCCTGGTTTTTAAAAAGACTCTCAAAAAACAGGCTATAAAATACAAGCACACGCCTATCATAGGGAGAACTCATGGAGTTCATGCTGAACCTGTTACTTTTGGAGTGAAAATCTTAGTTTGGTACGAAGAAATCAACAGGCATTTAAAAAGAATTTCCCAAGCCAAAGAAAACATAAGCTATGGAAGAATCTCAGGTGCTGTAGGAACTTATATTCATTTAGACCCAAAAGTAGAAGTCAAAGCTTTAAAAAAATTAAATTTGAAACCTGCAAAGGTCTCCACTCAAATACTTCAGAGAGACAGACATGCCGAAGTGATTAGCGCACTTGCTCTTGTCTGTGCTTCTTTGGATAAAATAGCGCAAGAAATCCGCCATCTTCAAAAAACTGAAGTCTTGGAGCTCGAAGAACCTTTTACCAAAGGACAAAAAGGCTCTTCATCCATGCCCCATAAAAGGAATCCAGTGAGGACAGAGAGAATTTCAGGGCTTTCTCGAATTGCCCGGAGTAATCTCCAAACAGCTTTGGAAAACATCCCCTTATGGCACGAAAGGGATATTTCTCATTCTTCAGCAGAAAGGGTTATCATCCCTGATACTTTTATCATCACTGATTTTCTATTGGCAGAAATAACAGACATCATAACTCACTGGCATGTTTATCCTGAAAAAATGGAGAAAAATATTCATTTAACCCAAGGATTGGTGTTTTCTCAAAAGGTTTTGCTGGCACTCACCAAAAAAGATATATCCCGTGAAGAGGCCTATAAACTAGTCCAAAAAAACAGCCTAAAAGCATGGGAGAAAAAAACTGATTTTAAAAAGATTCTCCTTTCTGATCCTGGCGTTACCCAAATATTGAGTGCTAAGGAAATTGAGGATTGCTTTTCCTTGGAACCCTATTTGTCCAAAATTGACTATATTTATGATAAGGTGTTTTCTGATGAAAGTTAGAGTTTTAGTGTCATTTAAAGAGAGCGTTTTGGATCCTCAAGGACAGGCAGTGAAAAATGCTCTCCTCACACTTGGATACGACTTTATTAAAGACGTCAGACAAGGCAAGGTTTTTGAAATAGAAATTGATCATATTTCTCAAAAAAAAATAGACCAAGTCATACCAGAAATTTCTCATAAAGTGCTGTCTAATCCTATTATCGAAAAATTCGATTGGGAAATTATCGAATGATAACCCCAGGTAAAAGGAACTCATTGGAATGAGATTCGGGATAGTGGTTTTCCCAGGTTCAAACTGCGATTACGATACATTGTATGTGCTTAAAGATGTTCTGAAACAAGAATCCTTTTTCCTTTGGCATAAAGACCATGATCTGAAGCGAGCTGACTGCATCATCCTTCCAGGAGGATTCTCCTATGGTGATTATCTTAGGTCCGGAGCTATAGCTAGATTTTCTCCCTTGATGCAGGAAATCAAAGAATTTGCTCTTTCAGGTGGAATAGTAGTAGGGATCTGCAACGGATTTCAGGTGCTCTTGGAATTAGGGCTTCTTCCTGGAGCCATGCTCAGAAACAAGAACCTTAAATTTTTATGCCAATATGTACATGTGAGAATAGAGAATACAGAGACTCCTTTTACCAATAAGGGAAAGCTTGGACAGGTGCTGACCATCCCCATCGCTCATTTTGATGGAAATTATTATACGGATCAAAACAACCTAAAAAAAATCAAACAGAACCATCAAATAACCCTGCGTTACTGCAATCCTGATGGAAGCTTGAGTGAAAAAGCTAATGTCAATGGTTCTATGGAACAAATTGCCGGGCTTACAAATGAAAAAAGGAATGTGCTGGGCATGATGCCGCAT
Source organism: Acidobacteriota bacterium (assembly GCA_035655135.1). GTDB lineage: Bacteria > Acidobacteriota > Aminicenantia > Aminicenantales > Aminicenantaceae > WJMT01. The sequence goes on from DASRVI010000250.1 coordinate 2,217, forward strand.
CCTGAAAGAGCTTCGGAATCTTTATTAGGAAGCTGTGATGGACAAATTATATTTAAGTCTATAATAAATTACTTAAAATGATCGATAAGGAAACATTAAAAGAACACGGAATAACTCAATCAGAGCACAAAAGAATCATTGATCTCATCCAACGAGAACCCAATCTAACTGAACTGGGGATTTTCTCTCTTATGTGGTCTGAACACTGCAGTTATAAGAGTTCAAAAATTCATTTAAAGAAATTTCCCACTTCAGGAAAAAACGTTATCCAGGGCCCCGGAGAAAATGCAGGAATCATCGATATTGGAAACGGGCTTGCAGCCGTGTTTAAAATTGAATCTCACAATCATCCCTCCTTTATAGAACCTTATCAAGGTGCGGCCACAGGAGTAGGCGGCATACTCAGAGATATATTCACTATGGGTGCCAGGCCTATAGCGACTCTAGACTCACTGCGTTTTGGGCCTCTGTCTGTTCCAAAAAATAAGTCTGTCATGGAAGGGGTGGTTTCAGGAATCGCTGGATACGGGAATTCCATAGGAGTCCCCACGGTAGGAGGAGAAACCTATTTTGATGAATGTTACTCATTGAATCCTTTAGTCAATGTCTTTTGCCTGGGAATTGTAAAAAAGGATAAAATCTTCTATGCCAGAGCCGAAGGAAAGGGAAATCCTGTCCTTTATGTAGGCTCAAAAACAGGACGAGACGGAATCCATGGAGCCACCATGGCTTCTGCAGAATTTGGAGAAGACCTGGAAGAAAAAAGGCCCAACGTTCAAGTCGGAGATCCATTTAAAGAAAAACTGCTTTTAGAGGCATGCTTAGAAGTTATGGAGAAAGATTTGGTGCTGGGGATTCAAGATATGGGAGCTGCGGGGCTGACATGTTCCACTACTGAAATGGCTGCCAACTCTGGTTCTGGAATTGAAATCAATTTAGACCTGATTCCCCAAAGAGAAAAAGGCATGACTCCCTATGAGATCATGCTTTCAGAATCCCAGGAAAGAATGCTCCTTGTGGCAAAAAAAGATAAGGTCAAACAAGTTCAAGCTGTGTTTGCTAAATGGGCTTTGTATGCAGTGAGCATAGGACAGGTTACCGACACACACCACATAAAGGTTGAGTCAAAAGGCCAAACCGTGGTCAACCTCCCTGTCAGTGCCATTGTCAATCTTTGTCCTGTCTATAAGAGGGAAGCAAAATCTTACTCCCCTACTAAATTTAAAATGGACCTGGAAGAAATTCCTCTTCCTAATGATTACGAGTCCGCTTTTCTTCAAATCATAAAATCACCTGATCTAGCAGACAAAGAGTGGGTGTTCCGTCAGTATGACCACATGGTCCAGATCAATACAGCGGTCCTTCCAGGCGCGGATGCCTCTGTACTGCGAATAAAGAACACCCATAAAGCTCTGGCTGTCACCCTAGATGGGAATTCACTCTATACTTATATCGATCCTCGATCAGGAGGAAAAATAGCTGTGGCAGAGGCATGCCGTAATTTAGCCTGTGTGGGGGCAAAACCTGTGGGTGTGACCAACTGCTTGAATTTTGGAAATCCTGAAAAACCTGAAATCATGTGGCAGTTTAAAGAAGCTGTGGAAGGGATTGCCCAAGCCTGCCAATTTTTTAATATCCCTGTCACAGGAGGGAATGTCAGTTTCTACAATGATACTGAAGGAACCTCAATATACCCCACACCTGTGTTAGGGGTAGTGGGGATTATTGAAGACCTGGATTACATAACCAGTCCTGAGTTTAGAGGACCCGGAGATACCATAATTCTCTTGGGCAAAAATAAAGAAGAGATCGGAGCTTCTGAGTATTTGAAACAAATCCACTCCCAAAAAAGTGGGTCTCCCCCAACAATCGATTTAGATAAAGAAAAAAGAGTTCAAGCATTCTGTTTGGAAGCTATTTTCAAAGGAATGCTCAAATCAGCCCATGATATATCACAGGGAGGTCTGGCTCAATGCCTCGCAGAATGCTGTATTCTGGGTAATAATCCGATTGGATGTCAGATAGATCTCAATGACAAAATAAGAACAGATGCCCTTTTATTCGGAGAAACCCAGTCTCGTATTTTGATCTCTTTGGAGGGGAAAGATCTGGATGCATTTAAAGATTTGGCCAAAAAAAGAAGAGTCCCTTTTTCTATAATTGGAAAGACCGGCGGAAAAAATATCTGCCTAAAACATCACCACAAAACCATCATCGATATTCCTGTTCAAAAAGTTTATTCATCCTGGAAGAATTGTATTCCTGATTATTTCAAAACAACCTAATCCTGGATATTCATAAAATATGTATGCACTCATTTATAAATTTATCATGATCCATATTCTTACCAGTGTTTTATTTCCTAACAACATGACAGTTCATTTAATGCTGTTATGATTTTAATCTAATGCATACATATTTTACCTTACAGGCAAGCTGATCTTACGGCATCTGCTTCGTTGTAGGGCATTCGCGGTGAAGGACCACAGCGTAATGTCATCACGAGGAGCGGAGCGACGTGGTGATCTGACGACCATTTAATTATAA
>DASRVI010000251.1:0-6745 GCA_035655135.1 Acidobacteriota bacterium
CTGGGTTATATTTTTTTCGGGGGCATTTGGCTGACCGTACGAAGTCTGCCCAAAATGAAGCACCCCATGTTGTGGACATTTCTCAGTTTAATCGTGAGGATGAGTATTTCTTTAATCGGATTTTACTTGATTGCACGTGGAGGACACTGGATCCATTTGCTTGTTTGCTTGGTGGGCTTCATGACTGTTCGCTTTGTTTTAGCCAAACCCCAAAAAGAGCAGCTGAGCAAAACTGAAAAAAAGGAAACCAAATGAATATAAGTCCGGATTCTATGGTTTTCTGGGAGTGGGGCTTTTTAAAAATCAATGCCACTATTGTTTTCACCTGGGCTGTTATGGCGTTGTTGGTGCTGATTTCATGGCTGGTGACCCGCCGTTTATCAGTGGAAACCGAGTTTTCACGAGGCCAGATGTTTTTAGAGGCGCTGGTGGATATCATACGGAAACAGATTAAAGACATTATTCGCCGGGATCCTTCTCCCTACCTGCCTTTTATAGGGACTTTGTTTTTATTCATTTCTGTATCCAACTTTTTGGCTTTTGTTCCCGGGTATGAACCACCTACAGGTTCCATAACCACCGCGGCAGCTTTGGCTGTGTGTGTATTTTTTGCGGTTCCTATTTACGGGATAGCCCAAGCCGGAGCAGCCAGATATTTCAGGCATTACATCAGACCCTCTGTTTTTATGCTTCCTTTCCATGTGATTGGAGAATTATCACGAACCTTGGCTTTGGCTGTACGTCTTTTTGGCAATGTTATGAGCGGGACTATGATTGCAGCCCTGCTTCTTTCAGTGGCTCCATTGTTTTTACCTGTGGTTATGGAAGCATTGAGTCTGCTGATCGGTCAGATACAGGCGTATATCTTTGCTGTTTTAGCGGCTGTGTACATTGCTTCAGGTACCCGGGCACAGGAAGAGGAACAGCGTAAAGTTGAATCAAAAGAAAAGGAGGAGTAATCATGGGAAGTATCAATATAATCGGTGCAGCATCTATTATTATAGCTGGATTGACCATTGCTATCGGATCCATTGGTCCGGCACTAGGAGAGGCGCGGGCTCTGGCTCAGGCATTGAGCTCCATTGCTCAGCAGCCGGATGAATCCAATACCATAACAAGAACCCTGTTTGTGGGGCTGGCTATGATTGAATCAACCGCTATTTATTGTTTTGTGATTTCCATTATTTTGATCTTTGCCAATCCTTTTTGGAGTCATGTCATTCAGTCAGGAGGCTAAGTGTGAAAATTGATCTTTTTACCTTTGTCGCCCAGATCATCAATTTCCTGATTTTGGTCTTTTTGCTCCGGCAGCTGCTGTATAAACGAATTGTTCGGGCCATGGATCAAAGAGAGGAAAAAATAAAAGCGCGGATGAGGGAAGCGGAAGAAAAACAAGAGAAAGCGGATCAGGAAGCTGAATCTTTCAGGGAAGAAAAAGAAAAATTAGAAAAAGAGAAACAAAAAATCCTCAATAAAGCGGAACAACAAGCAGATAAAATAAAGCAGGATCTTCTTGATAAGGCCCGAAAGGAAGTGGATGAAAATAAAGAGAAATGGCGGGAGTCGCTGCAAAGGCAGAAAGAGTCTTTTATGGCTCAGTTAAAAGAAACAGCAGGCCGCCAGATCTATGCGGCTGTCAGAAAGGTTTTGGATGACCTGGCGGATGAAGAGTTGGAGGATCGGATCATCCGGTATTTCATAAGCCGGATTAAGAAATTAGATAAAAAGAAAAAAAAAGAGCTTCAGGAGAAGCTGATAAGTTCGTCAGGAAAGGTCATGGTGATCAGTGCCTTTGAGATTAAAAAGAAACTTCGGAAATCTCTAGAGGAAGCCGTTCAAGAACTTTTTGACAAAGAAGTGCCTCTGGAATTTGAACAAGAGTCAGGATTGATAGGCGGAGTGGAGCTGCACGCTCATGACCAAACCATAGCTTGGAGCATTGACAGCTATTTAAGTGAGTTGGAAGAGCGTTTGACTCAAGAATTAAAGGAAAATCTTCCTAAGGAGGAAGAAGAAAACTCACAAGCTGAGTCAGAAAACAAAGAGAAAAATGAGTCCAAAAAATAAGAATAAAAACAATCCTGCTTCGCTTGACCGTTTATTGGAGCAAACAGAGTCAGCCATGGCTCGCTCTTTGGGAGGTTATCAAGCAGAACTATCCACTCGGGAGACAGGACGAGTGTTTAATGTCGGAAAAGGAGTAGCGAGGATCCGGGGATTGTCAGGTGTTAAATACGAAGAGCTGCTGCGGTTTCCCGGGCATAAAATGGGAATCGCTTTTAACTTGGACGAGGATGAAGTGGCTGCGGTGTTGTTGGACGAATATGAATATATCAATTCCGGTGATGAAGTCCGCAGGACTCATAGAGTGGTTGATATTCCAGTGGGAGAGGAATTGGTGGGCAGAGTGGTGGATCCTTTGGGCCGGCCTTTGGACCGAAGTGAACCGATCCGTTCTCGGGAAAGATGGCCTATTGAAAGAAAAGCGCCTCCCATTATGCATCGATCGCCGGTTGAGGTTCCGCTGCAGACCGGGCTTCAGGTTGTGGATGCCTTGATTCCAGTGGGCCGAGGTCAGAGAGAATTGATCCTGGGAGACCGCCAGATCGGAAAAACAGCTGTGGCTTTAGATACCATTATCAATCAAAAAGATAAAGATGTTATTTGTGTTTACTGCACTATAGGCAAGGAAAGCGCTTCGACAGCTAAAATGGTGGCTGATTTAAAGAGATTCAATTCCATGGATTACACCATAGTGGTGTCAGCTCATGGAGAAGATCCCCCCGGATTTAATTTTATTGCGCCCTATGCAGCCACGACCATGGCCGAATATTTTATGGAAAAAGGGAAGGATGTACTGATTGTGTATGATGATTTAACCAGACATGCCCGCTCCTATCGGGAATTATCTCTGCTTCTCCGCCGTCCTCCGGCCAGAGAAGCTTATCCTGGCGATATTTTTTATATCCATTCCCGATTACTGGAACGGTCCACTCATCTTAGAGAAGAATACGGGGGTGGTTCATTGACTGCTTTTCCCATCATAGAAACTCAGGCTGAAAATATCTCTGCTTACATTCCCACTAACCTGGTTTCTATTACTGATGGCCAGATTTATCTTTCACCTAAGTTGTTTGGAGAAGGAATTCTACCTGCTGTTGATGTGGGGAAATCCGTTTCCAGGGTAGGAGGGAAAACACAGCTTCCTGCTTACCGAGCCGTAGCTGGAGACCTCCGGCTTTCTTATTCTCAGTATAAGGAACTGGAGACATTCGCCCGTTTTGGCACCCGTCTGGATGAAGAAACCCGCAAGACTTTGGAAAGAGGGCGGAGGGTTCGGGAAGTCTTGAAGCAGCCTCAATATAAACCCATTTCCGTGGCTGAACAAATGGCTGTTCTATTGGCTGTTTCTGAAGGAAAACTGGATCCGGTTCCTTTAAGCAAAATCGCAGAAGCGAAGAAGCGCATCCAGGATAAAATCAGAGACCGTGTTCCTGAAGTGGCACGTCTTATGGAATCCGGAGAAAAATTAGAGGAAAAGGATAAAAGCCTCATTTTATCTGAAATAGACGATATTATTTCTGATCTTCAAGAGGAAGAATAATGGAACAATTGGAAACACTGCGGAGGAAACTGCAGAGTGCTCGGGATCTTCACTCAGTGGTTAAAACCATGAAGTCTCTGGCTGCGGTCAATATACGGGAATATGAAAAGGCTGTGGAGTCTCTGCAGGATTATTTCCGAGCTATTCGGATGGGACTGCAGATTGCCATGAGGAACAAACCAGGAGGAATCCGTTTGTTAGAACCAGAGGAACAAGAAAAATGTGGAGCTGTGGTTTTTGGTTCAGAGCAGGGAATGGTGGGGCAGTTTAATGACAAAATTGCAGAGTTCACCCGACAAAAGATCAATGAAATGGATATTCAAAGAGAAAACCTGACGGTCATGGCTCTTGGTGAAAAATTGATAGGACAATTGGATGGTTTAGGAATTGAAGTGGATGAAGGCATCAATGTTTTTGGTTCCATGGTTGACGTGAATGAGGTCAATCAGGAAATGCTGATAAAGATAGAGGAATGGAGGCTGAAAAAAAAGGTGGGCCGGATCATTTTGTTTTATAATCGAACCTCTTCAGGCACTACTTATGTCCAGACCATGAGGAAGCTGTTTCCGTTAGATAAAGATTGGTTGGACAGTCTTTCAGCCAAGGAATGGCCTACTCATATGCTGCCTTCCTTATATATGGATTGGAAAGAGCTGTTTTCAGCACTTCTCCAAGAGTATTTTTTTGTGGCTTTATACCGCGCTTCCATGGAATCTCTAGCCAGTGAGAATGCCAGTCGGCTTTCTTCCATGCAGGCCGCTGAAAAGAACATTCAGGAGCGGATGGATGACCTGAATACAAAATACCAGCATCAGCGCCAGGAATCCATAACCGCTGAACTGTTGGACATTATATCCGGATTTGAGGTATTGTCATGAATAAAAATAAAATCCATATAGGGACTTCGGGCTGGCATTACAAGCACTGGAAGGGGACCTTCTATCCTAGCGATATTCCTCATAATGAGTATTTGGAATATTATGTCAAGCATTTCCATACCGCAGAAATCAACAATTCATTTTATCAGATGCCAAAAAAAAAGACACTTCGGAATTGGAGCCAATTGGCCAGTGAAAATTTTATTTTTTCAGTCAAAGCCAGCCGTTACATCACTCACATGAAAAAATTGAAAGAACCCCAAGAGCCTGTGGATAATTTCATGAGTCAAATCAAAGCCTTGGGTGATTCTTTGGGACCTATTCTTTTTCAGCTGCCTCCTAGATGGAAAAAAAACAGAGATCGTTTGGAGTCTTTTCTCACAATTCTTCCTTCTGAAAACCGGTTCACTTTTGAGTTCCGTGACCCGGATTGGTTCGGCGAAGACATCTATGAACTATTGAAAAAAAACAAAGCTGCTCTCTGCATCTATGACTTTAACCAGCGTCAGTCTCCCAAGATAGTCACCACTGATTTTGTCTATATCCGGCTTCACGGGCCGGACGGAGCGTATAAAGGCAAGTACGATGATCAGGAGTTATCAGGATGGGCCGGAGCTATTTCCCAGTGGAAACAGCAGGGAAAAGAAATATTTTGCTATTTTGACAATGACCAGGCCGGTTATGCGGCTGAGAACGCTTTACGGCTTCAAGAAATGTTAGGAAAGGATTGATCATGCCGGTTCACAATAATGATGTTGCGGAAGTTTTCAATAAAATTGCTGATCTTTTAGAAATAAAAGAAGAAAATCAGTTTCGGATCCGGGCTTACCGGGATGCAGCCCGGACCATTGGGGGTTTATCAAAAAATGTCTCTGATTTGATTGATCAGGGAAGAGATTTATCCGAACTTCCAGGAATCGGTAAAGACCTGGCTGGAAAAATTGAAACCATTGTTAAGACCGGGACCCATCCGCTTTTGGAAGACCTGAAAGAAGAGATACCTGAGGAGCTGAGCGGTTTGATGAAGCTGCAGGGAATGGGGCCTAAAAAAGTGGCTGCTATTTATAATGAATTGGGGGTTAAAACAGATAAAGATTTAAGAAAAGCAGCTGAAGAGCATAAGATTAGAGACCTTGAGGGATTTGGAGAAACTACAGAGAAAAATATTCTGGAAGAACTTGAACGGCGGCAGGGAGATCATAAGCGTTATAAATTATCCACAGCAGAGCAGATGGTAAATCCGTATATAGATTATTTAAAGAACGAAAAAAAATTAAAATCTCTGGAAATCGCAGGAAGTTTCAGGAGAAGAAAAGAAACCGTAGGAGATATTGATATCCTGGCAACCTGTAAAAGAGGCTGCGAGATTATGGACCAATTCACTGAATATGAAGATGTGGAAAAAGTCATATCCAAAGGAGAAACGCGCTCTTCGGTTGTCCTAAAATCAGGGCTCCAGGTTGACCTTCGTTTGGTCCCTCAAGTGGCTTTTGGCGCAGCCATGCATTATTTCACCGGTTCCAAAGAGCACAACATCGCGGTCCGAAAGATTGCAGTCAAAAAAAAGTACAAACTCAATGAATACGGAGTTTTTAAAGGGGATGACCGGATCGCTGGAAAAACAGAAAAGGAAGTGTACGACAAAATGAATCTTCCTTTTATCCAACCGGAATTACGAGAAAACCGGGGAGAAATCGAGGCGGCAAAAAAAGGAAGCTTGCCTGATTTGATCACATTGGAAGATATTTGCGGTGATCTTCATGTTCATTCTAAGTATACAGACGGTCGCTATACCATCAAAGAAATGGTGAAAGCCGCTGAAGAAAAAGGATATGAATATGTGGCCATAACTGATCATTCCCAAAAGGTCACGGTGGCTAATGGCTTGAATCCAAAAAGATTGAGAAAGCAGATTGAGGAAATTGATAAACTCCAGGAAAAGTTTAAAAATATTCGGATTCTCAAATCCATTGAAGTGGATATACTGGAAAATGGTTCCCTGGACCTACCTGATGAAGTGCTGAAAGAATTGGATTTTACGGTCTGTTCAGTTCATTACAAACTCAATCTCTCTCAAAAAAAGCAAACAGAACGGGTTCTCAAGGCCATGGACAATCCCCACATGAATATCTTGGGGCATCCTTCTGGACGGCTGATTCACGAGAGAAAACCTCTTGACCTGGATATGGAAAAAATCATGAAAAAGGCGGCTAAAGAAAATGTTCATTTAGAGATCAACTCCCATCCCGATCGGCTCGATCTT
>DASRVI010000252.1:0-7051 GCA_035655135.1 Acidobacteriota bacterium
TTCATCGAGACTTTTGAGCTTTATATTTGATTCCCTAAGTTCTTTGGAAGTCTCTTCCAGTCTGATAAGACTTCTCAACCCCCGGCGTCTTATGGTGTCCATAACATAAGAAGCAAATCCTCCGATGATAATGATGGAACTGAGAAAAAATACATTGTTAACCATGATCCGCCAGTCAAGGGCCTGCATCTGGATCATCACCAAACTTGGAACCACATAACTGGCCCATACCACTGAGGAGACAATCAAAGCTTCTCTTATGGTAAAAGGAAGAAGAGCCATCATGCACATGATAATCAGGGTCAGCCCCTGGTAATAGCTGCTCATAAATCCGCCCATGATTTGTATCATGATGGCAATGCCAAAAGCATCGATAATGAGAAGAGCCATTCCCAAAGTCAAAAGGCTGCGGATAGAGTGAGCTTTACGGTGGAGAATTAACAGAACCGCGTTTAAAATAATCACCACCAGCCGGATGATCAAAAATTCAATAACATATTCAGGAGTGTAAATGAGGTCTAAGATCAGAAAACCCGGATAAAATACCATGCTGAGAATGATAGACAGTTTGACTCTGCCCCGCAGGTCGTATTCCTTAAAATACCTTTTCAAAAATTCCTTGCTTTCGCTCATTTTTCTTGTCCTTTAGTGACCACACAAATATAACCCTGAGGAGGACTTCCAAAAGTCTCAATGGTGCGGATATGCTCAAAGCCTGCTTGTTCCAGCAGCTCATAAAGATGATCTAAATCAAAAAAGTCAAAAGTGCCTGCCTCTTCCAGCTCAACAAGGGCTTGGGCATCATTGAGAAAGGAACGTATAGAGTTCAGCACCAGCTGTTTTTCCCATTTCTCTGGAAAAGAATCATCGTCCATCTCCTCCACTTTTTTGACTAACCTGGTGAAAAGGCCTGAAGCATCCGCATCCGGACGAACACTGGATAAGATTAACAGTCCTCCTGGGCTTAAAATCCTGTTCAGCTCAATTAAAGTTTCTAATGGATTAAAAATATAAGACAAAACAAGGCTCATCACTATTTTATTGAAATATCCCACCTTAAAAGGAAGATGCAGACCTTTTTGGGTATCGTCTGAAAAGACCAGCTTTTTATAAGAAGGCTTCGCTTTTTCCAAGCCTAAAATATAACGGGATGCTTTATTGAAATCAACAATAGTTCTTAGTTCAGGAAGCTCAAACGTCTTTTTCAGCCGCTTCTTCTTTTCTGGTGTGATTTTTTCCCCGCGGAGGATTCGGTGCAGACGAGGAGAATAGCGCCTGTGTATCTTATTCGCTGATTGGATGGTTATATTCTCAATTTTATCTACAAATTCCAAAAAATTGGCGACCTCTCCGTTTAAAAAACGAAGAATAGGTAAATATCGGTTCATTTCAATGTCACATCCGATGTAGTCAAGACGGATATTTTTTTGATCTGATTCAAGCTTTTGGCTCAGTTTCTGCTTGGCTTTATTTAATGCCTCTGGAACCAGGTCAGCTACAATGATTTCCTTGGGCAAAGGCTGTTTCCCTTCTAAAATATAGAGAATAAAGTTCCCTGTCCCACCACCTAAATCAAGAACGCGGTCCTCAACAGACAGCTCAAGAGCTTGGACCTGATCCCTCATAAGCTCATCATAGTCATCAGCTAGAGTGAGTACATCAAAACCTAAGAGGTCTTTCTCGCCAATAAGATATCGCCTCCAGTATTCATCTCTATCTTCCAAATTCCGACTCGGTAATCTGTCTTTTTCTGCATGACGTTTGAAAAAAAGGTTGTTTTTTCGAGGAACCACAGGTTTGATATGGCTCTGGTGAATGAAGCGGTATGAAAGAGCTGTGATAGCCGCAAACATCTGAAGAGCTTCCTTGGAGGTTCGAGCGTTGTGACCAAGAGAGATGGGGATCACTTCTCTCATAGAATCAACCTTAATCCCCATAATATCTCGAATGAATTCGGGCCTCACCCAATGGTCATGTTCACCGTATATCCAGGTGACGGGGATGTCGATCTCTTTTATGTCCTCTCGGGCTTGGTCAAGAGTGGCGATACGATTAGCCAATCCATCTTCCATGTACTTATCGACATTCACCAAATTTCCCAAAACTGGCTTGACTCCCAGCTCAATACCAAGCTGATATTGTTCTAAAAGATCCAATCCACAATTGACACGGGTAAGGAGATGCCTGAGCTCAGGAGTCCCCATACATGCGATCCAGTAATCAACCCGGCTTCTATAGGCTTTATCTCGAAGGACCAACCTCGCTTCTAAAGCAGCCAAAGAAAAGCTCACCAATATGACTTTATCAGCCTTTAGTATAGGATTATTATCAAGCCAGTCCAAAACAGCCTTGATGTCAGAAGCACCCTGGCTAAGAGAGGCATTAACCATTTCATAAGGAGGTTCAGAGGCTTCAAGGTCTTTATAGCTTTCTCCTTTCCGGCGGATTCCATCGAATCGAATAACCGCAATGGACTGACCGCAAAGATAGAAATTCTCAATAATAGTCTGGGATAACGCAAATAGGGTTTCTTTGGTCTTGCCAAAGGCAGGCGGGATAATGATGACTGGAACGGGAGAGCTGTCCAAAGGAAGAGAGGTGTCCAGCAACCCCACAATCTCTTCACCTTTTTTGTTTTCCAGCCGGATGACTTGTGGCGGCTTTTTTGCTAGCTCACCTAAATCAGAATGCCGGCGGGGTCCGGGACGGATGGCATCTGTGTCTCCCGTAGGCTTTCTCTCTTTCGGGACTTCAAACTCCGGAAGTTTGGCTGTATCAATGGACAGGCGACCGATACCAAATTGGAGTCCATATCTAAATTGATTTTTCCCATTGGTTTTGATTCTTTTAATATTACGTATTTCTCCCCTCGTTTCCCTGATAATCTTTTCTCCCTGCAATATTTTTATTGACTCTATGGGAGTGCCGCTCAAAAGAGCCACATTTTCCTGCTTTGTGATGAAGCTGACTCCGCCTTCACTGATATCAGTTATGGTCCCTCTGATCACTGAATCAAAAGGATCAGGAAGCTTAATCTCCAGCTTCAATTCTTCCTTTGGCTTTTCTCTATCCAGAGCTCTCTTTTCAGAATAAAACAAAACTTGGGGATAAAGAACATCAATATAAGAGCCTTTTTCATCAATTCTATAAATGACTGTTTCAAAATTATAGGTTGCATATCCAGATTGGAAGGAAACAAATATGCTTTCTGAAGTCTTGAATTTATTATCCAAATTTTCACCAGATAATCGACAGTAATGCCAAGGATCTATATCAATGAGCCTGAGTGTGGAGGGGAGTCGTGAAAAAGAGGGAATGGCTGTGATCTCTGCGTTGCTGTCCATGGCTCTCTGAAGGAGTGATTCTATTTTCTTTTTATCCTTAAAAGGAATGATGGCGTCTACTTGCAAAAATGGATACCTGTCCTTAAGTTGAGAGACCTCTCCAATGGTGGCATACTGCATTATATGCCTGGCTAGGATTTGCCGGCTTTCCTCATCAATACCCAAAAAGCGAATCCCGACTCCTTTGTTTTCTTTATCTGAGTGCACCACATGTCCGGCAAGCTCATGCTGACTCCCGTCAGGAAGCTCAAGGATAAACGGCATGACCCGGTCTTCAGGAAGCAGGGCTTTTACGAACATTCCATTTTCACTGATGTTTTCCACAGAGGCTGGGGAATGATAGTCCAGATGAGCCTGGATGCTTCCCTTATCAGCCACCTCCACTCGCATGCATTTTCTTTTTTCTTTTGATTTTTGTGCAAAAAGATAACAGAGTTTCCGTTTGACTTCCTCTGGATCAAAGGACCGGTTGTAAAAATAGTCCAACTGCCCTCCATACATTCCGATGTAAGAGAGCTCTTTATCATTGGATTCTCCAATAAGCATCTTGATCATATTGTCTGGTTTGGGAATATTTTCGTTGACATACCTTATAAAAACACCGCTATCCATATTGGGAAGGGAGTGATCAACCACAATGGCATCAATCCGGTTGACTTCTTTGAGAAGCTGGATAGCTTCTACTCCGCTGTCAGTGGTGTAGACTTGGTATTCAGGCTCCAGACTCTGCCGCAGTCTTTCCCTTTTTTTTGGATCGCTGTTGACCACTAAAACCACAGACTTCAAATGAGTGCTGTTGTGAAGTCCTTTTGAAGCCATTTATTCTCTCTTGTTAAGAGTATAAAGTCCAAATTCTTGAAAAAAATGAATAAAACATTGATCTATTTAGTCTTAGTCGCTCTTGGGCAGAAAAAATGTAAATATACAAAATATTCAGTTAGTCCCTACACAGTATACTATATATAGTTAATTTGCTTGTCAAGTATATAGAAATCAAATCTTATCCCATAAAAATGTAGAAAAATCTATTTAAAAAGCCCCCCTAACACCATTAAATTCAAGATGAGAAGTGTAGGAATGAGGCATCCCCTGTATTGAAAAAGCATTTTTATTCCATTAAAATAAGAAAAAAGCATTTAATGGGTCATATACTGAGAATATATGGATTCCTAAGGGGCAAATCTACGCCCTCTCAATACCTCCCTTGCAAAAATTCTTTACGCTTATTTATCTTGATTCTTCCCCTAACTTCAAAAGAGAGGAAAAAATGAAAAAAATTTTTTCTAAGGGTTTAGTCATATTTTTGTTCATCATTCTATTCTTCAGCTGCTCGGGTAAGAATAGATATGATAAAAAAGCTTTCAAAGAAAAAGAGCCCAGAGACTGGGAAAATCCAGCTGTTTTTCAAATAAACCGGGAACCCCCCAGAGCTAGTTTCATCCCTTACGCCAATGAACAGCAGGCAGTCGAAGACAATAAAAATGATTCACCCTATTATTTAAATTTAAACGGAATGTGGAAATTCCACTGGTCCAGAAAACCTGGGGACAGGCCTTATTACTTTTTTGAGCCGGACTATAACACCAGTGGATGGGATTGGATTAAAGTTCCCAGCAACTGGGAACTTCAGGGTTATGGAATCCCTATTTATATAAACGCTGGGTATCCCTTTGAAAAGAATCCCCCTTATATCCATCATAACTACAATCCAGTTGGTTCCTATAAACGCGACTTTAGAATTCCTAAAGAATGGAAAAACAAAGAAGTCTTTATCTATTTCAGTGCCGTGAGTTCTGCCATGTATGTTTGGATAAACGGAAAAAAAGTGGGATATAATGAAGGAAGCAAAACTCCAGCGGAATTTTGTATCACTCCCTATATCCGGGAAGGGAAAAATTCCGTTGCTGTTGAAGTCTACCGATGGTGCGATGGTAGCTATTTGGAAGACCAAGACTTCTGGAGGCTGAGTGGAATACAAAGAGATGTTTATCTCCTGGCAAGAAACAAAGTCCACATTCGTGACTTTTTTTCAAAAGCTGACCTGGTGAATGACTACCAAGACGGAAAACTTACCCTTTTCATTGAAATCAAAAGCTGTCAAGTAAACAAAAAAAAATATACCGTTGAATTTTCTCTTATGGATCAAAACAATGAAATTCTTTCTGGTGCTGAAACCATAACCATTGAAAATGACAAAAACATGGTGGCGTTTACAAAAGAAATAGAGAATCCTAAAAAATGGAGTGCTGAAAATCCTTATCTTTACACTCTTATCACTACCCTTAAAAACAGCACTGGAGAAATCTTGGAGACAGTGGGCTGCAAAGTGGGATTCCGCAAAGTTGAAATAACAGACAATAGGCTTTATGTCAATGGAGTGCCGGTCTACCTAAAGGGAGTCAACCTGCACGAGCACCATGAACGATTCGGTCATGTTGTGGATAAAGAAACCATGCTTAAAGACATAAGCACAATGAAAAAATCAAACATCAACGCGGTGAGAACATCCCATTATCCACAGCCTGAGGATTGGTATAAACTGTGCGATCAATACGGACTTTATTTGATCGATGAAGCCAATATAGAATCACATGGAATGGGATACCAAAAAGACATCACCCTTGCGGATAAACCTGAATGGAAAGATGCTCATTTGGACAGAGCCGTAAAAATGGTGGAAAGGGACAAGAACCATCCTTCCATAATCATATGGTCTTTAGGGAATGAAGCTGGCGATGGTCATAATATGTTGGCTAACTACAAGTGGATCAAAACCAGGGATAGCACTCGGCCTGTACAATATGAACGAGAGGGGCATCAGACCAATGCCAAGGAAAGGCATTCTGATATTTACTGTCCTATGTACGCCCGAATCAGTCATCTCGAGAAATATGCCCAAAGCCGCGAAGACCGGCCTCTCATTATGTGTGAATATTCCCATGCCATGGGAAACAGTAACGGAAATCTTCAAGATTACTGGGATGTGATCGAAAAACATAAGATTCTCCAGGGCGGATTTATATGGGACTGGGTAGACCAAGGGCTCATCAAAAAAAATGAAAACAACGATACCTTTTGGGCTTATGGAGGAGACTTTGGGCCTCCAGGAGTTCCCAGTGACGGGAATTTTTGCATAAATGGATTGGTCAATCCAGATAGAACCCCGCATCCTGCCCTTCAGGAAGTGAAGAAGGTTTACCAGTATGCGGATTTCAATCCTGTTGACTTGAATTCAGGCTTAATAAGCATTTCCAATAAATTCAGCTTCACTCCTCTTTCCAAGTTCAAGCTCCAATGGAGCATAGAAGAAGACGGCGTTGAAGTCGACTCAGGTCTGTTTGAAAATCTGGATATACTCCCTTTAGAAACCAAGGAAATAAAATTAGGATACGAACTTCTCTCCACAAAACCTGGTTCTGAATATTTTCTCAATTTAGATCTCAAAAGAAAAGAAGAACATTCTCTGCTTCCTCAAGGACACATCATGGCCCGGGAGCAGTTTAAAATTCCTGTTTACAAAAAAGCAGCTCCAGAAAATCCCGAAGACTGGCCAGACATAAAATTAGAACATAAAGAATCTGAAGCTCTTGTCTCAGGCAAGAATTTTTCCTTTGGATTTAACCTCGATTCTGGTGTGCTTAGTTCTATAATTTACCAAGAAAAAGAACTCATCCAAAAACCCCTTTTCCCTAATTTTTGGAGAGCCC
>DASRVI010000253.1:0-6025 GCA_035655135.1 Acidobacteriota bacterium
ATTTAGAAGGGCTGGAAGAAGAATAATAAATACCGAGGAATAAGAAAAAATGAGTTATATTTCTTTAAGCCAGAAAGACAAGAAAGAGATGCTCAAAGTTATTGGAGCATCCTCTCCACAGGAGCTGTTTGATTCCATTCCAGATGACAAAAAATTGAAACGGAAATTAAAAATTCCCAAAGCAAAGACTGAACCTGAGATAATGGAATATTTTAATCAAAAGGCTCATAAAAACAAAAACAATGAGTACATTTCGTTTCAGGGGGCAGGAGCTTACCAGCATTTTATTCCTGCTGCTGTGGATTATTTAAGCAGCAGAGGGGAGTTTGTCAGTCCTTACACTCCTTATCAAGCCGAAGTCAGCCAAGGGACCCTTCAGCTGATATTTGAATTTCAGACTCTGATCTGTCAGCTCTCAGGAATGGAGATTTCCAATGCTTCTCTTTATGATGGAGCCTCAGGAACAGCTGAAGCTGTGCTCATGGCCAGCCGGATCAATCGAAAATCAAAAATATTGGTTCCAAAGACTCTTCATCCTCATTATAGGGAAGTCATTAAGACATACACTAAAAACCTTGGTCTGGATATTCAGGAAATCAAATATGATGATTCAGGTCAAATCAGTATGACAGAGCTAAAAAAACATCTGGATAAAGAAACCTCAGCTGTTTTGTGCCAGTCCCCTAATTATTTTGGTGTTATTGAGAACTTAGACAAAATTTCCTCTTTGGCTCATGAAAGCAAGGCCCTGTCCATTGCTGTGGTCACTGAAGCCAGCTCTTTGGGCCTGCTCAAACCTCCGGGTGAGCAGGGAGCTGATATTGTTACAGGCGAAGCTCAGTCGTTTGGAATACCCCTCAGCTTTGGAGGTCCTTATTTGGGATTTATGGCTTGTCAAAAAGAATTTTTAAGACAATTTCCGGGACGAATTTCAGGTGAAACCAAGGATGTTAACGGAAATCAAGGATTTGTATTGACTTTGTCCACCAGGGAGCAGCATATAAGGAGGGAAAGAGCCACTTCGAATATTTGCACCAATCAAGCTCTGTGTGCCCTCAGAGCCACCATATTTTTAGAACTTCTGGGAAAAAATGGATTGAGACAGTGGAGCTGGCAGAATCTTCAAAAAGCAAACTATGCCTATGACCTTTTGAAAGGGATCAAAGGAGTCAAATCCCCCTTTTCTGGAAAAGTATACAATGAATTTATCATCCAAACTGAGAAAGACTGGGCAGATATAGAAAAGGGATTGATGAAAAAGAAAATAATTCCAGGCATTTCTTTAGAAAAATATTATCCTGAACTGAAAAAATGCGGTTTGGTGTGTGTGACTGAAGTGAGTCAAAAACAGGATCTGGACAGATTTGCTGAACAGTTCAAAGAGATTTTATCAGCTTGAGAAAGGGGTGAAGAAAGAAATGAACATGATACGCGAACGTTTGATATTTGAGATAAGTGATAAAGGAAAAAAAGGTTTCACATTTCCTGAGCTGGATGTGCCTGAAAAGAAAAATCTAACGGATTCCATTCCAGTTAGAGAAGATATAAAGGATTTCCCTCAGGTATCTGAAGTGGAGGTGGTGAGACATTTTACACGTCTTTCCCAGGCCAACTACTGTATTGACAAAGGGATATATCCCTTGGGATCCTGCACCATGAAGTACAATCCCAAGATCAATGAAAAAGTGGCACAGATAGAAAATTTTATCTCAGCTCATCCCTGTCTTGATACCAAAGTTTGTCAAGGCAACCTTGAGATCCTTAGTGAATTGGAGGACATGCTCATAGAGATCACAGGCATGAAAGCCTTTACTTTTCAGCCTGCAGCCGGAGCGCAAGGTGAACTCGTGGGAATGATGTTGATCCGAGCCTGTCTGGAAGATAGGGGAGATCCCAGAAAGTTTGTTCTGATTCCAGACTCAGCTCACGGCACCAATCCTTCAAGTGCTCATATATGTGGTTATAAAGTTAAAGAGATAAAGTCCAATAAGTCCGGAACTGTGGATTTAGAGGATCTGAGAAAGAATATGAACAAAGATGTGGCCGCTGTCATGATCACCAATCCAAACACGCTGGGTATTTTTGAAAACCAGATCAAAGAAGCAGCTGAGATTGTTCATTCACAGGGAGGCCTTGTGTACATGGATGGAGCCAACATGAATGCTTTGATGGGAATCTGCCGCCCAGGGGATATGGGAGTTGATGTCATCCATTTAAACCTGCATAAAACTTTTTCCACACCTCATGGAGGGGGAGGCCCGGGGTCCGGACCTGTAGGGGTTCAAAAAGGACTTGAACCCTATCTTCCTATTCCCAGGATCAAACACAAAGGAAGCCATTTTTCTTTGGATGAAAACTATCCTAAGACTATTGGCCGGGTTCATGGTTTTTATGGTCATTTTTTGGTGGTAGTCAAGGCATTGGCTTATATCCTGTCTTTAGGGCCGGATGGACTCAAGGAAGCCTCAGAAACAGCGGTCTTGAATTCCAATTACATAAGGAAAAGCCTGGAGAAAGAATATCACCTTAAATACAAGGCGCCCACTCTGCATGAATGTGTTTTTTCAGACAAATACCAAAAAAAGCACAATATCTCTAATATCGATATTGCCAAAAGACTTATTGACCTGAAAGTTCATCCCCCCACCATGTCATTTCCTTTGATTGTGCATGGAGCTTTGATGACAGAACCTACGGAAACAGAGAGTAAAGCAGACTTGGATTTATTTATTGATGCTATGAAGCAGATCGATAGAGAAGCCAAAGAAGATCCGGATGTGCTGAAATCAGCTCCTCATGAGTCCTATGTCCGGCGACTGGACGAGACCAAAGCAGCCAGAGCGCCAAGATTGAGATGGAAGCCTTAAGAGAAAGAGTCTGATGAGCGTTCAAAGTTTGATCATGAAGCTTCAGGAGTTTTGGGCTAACCAAGGCTGTTATTTAGCCCAGCCCTATGATTTGGAAGTAGGAGCTGGGACCATGACTCCAGATACATTCTTTAGAGTGATTGACAAAAAATCCTGGAATGTGGCTTATGTCCAGCCTTCCCGGCGCCCCACAGATGGAAGATTTGGGGAGAATCC
Source organism: Acidobacteriota bacterium (assembly GCA_035655135.1). Classification (GTDB taxonomy): domain Bacteria; phylum Acidobacteriota; class Aminicenantia; order Aminicenantales; family Aminicenantaceae; genus WJMT01. The sequence goes on from DASRVI010000253.1 coordinate 3,084, forward strand.
ACACAGAGTTCAAAAGCATTTTCAGTATCAAGTGATCATGAAGCCTTCTCCTTCAGATATTCAGGAGAGATATTTAGAAAGCCTAAAGTTTTTAGGGATAGAACTAAAGGAACATGACATTCGATTTGATGAAGACAACTGGGAATCACCCACTATCGGAGCCTGGGGAGTGGGATGGCAGGTCCTGCTGGACGGGTTGGAAATCACCCAGTTTACTTATTTTCAGCAGGCAGGTGGGATTGAAATCTTTCCTGTACCTGTGGAAATCACCTACGGCATCGAGAGGTTGGAGATGTTCTTAGAGGGAGTGGATAATATTTATGACTTAAAGTGGTCAGAGGATGTGACTTACAGAGATCTCCGGTTTTTAGAGGAAAAAGAGTTTTCAGAATATAACTTTAATCAGGCTGATATCAATGCGTTGCATAAATCGTTTTCCATGAATGTGCGGGAAGCCAAAAAATTGATCCGGAGAGGTCTTCTTCTTCCGGCGTATGATATGTGTTTGAAATGCTCGCACTTGTTTAACCTTCTGGATTCCAGGGGAGCTATCAGTGTGACAGAAAGAGTTAAAGTTATTTCCCAAATCAGAGCCCTGGTTATTAAAATCACTAAAAAATACACCGCTGAAAAGGAGTCATAGTTTCCATGGAGTTTTTATTAGAAATAAACACAGAAGAGATGCCGGCTGCTCATGTTAAATCAGGTTTAAATCAATTAGAACAAGGGTTTAAGAGGCGGCTTAAGGATGCGGATCTGGTTGATGAAGATCAAAAAACCGGAGAGATAAAGGCTTTTGGGACATGCCGGCGTTTGGTTTTATATGGGGAAATTGTTTCAAAACAAAAGTCTAAACAGGAAGTCATTATAGGTCCCCCCAAAAAGGCCGCCTTTGATGAAAACAACCATCCCACAGCCGCAGCTGAAGGATTTGCCAGGTCAAATAGAGTTGAAGTCAGTGACTTGGAGGTTATAAAAAATGAGAAAGGCGAATATGTGGGAGTCAAAAAGACCATTCAAGGAAAAGAGGCTGTTGAGTTGCTGAAGAAGATTCTTCCTGGGCTGATTCTTGGACTTTCTTTTCCTAAAATGATGAGATGGGGGAAAAGCCCTTTTCGTTTTTCCAGACCCATCAAAAACATACTCTGCTTGTGCGGAGGAAAATTGATTCCGTTTAAGGTCGGAGATATTTCAACCACATCCTATACTTATGGACACAAATTATTTTTTCCAGAAAAAATAAAGGTGGATTCTTTTGAGGATTATTTATCCAAACTCGAACAGAAAAAAGTCCTTGTCGATGCTGAGTCAAGGAAACAAAAAATTGAAAGACAGATAAAAGATAAGCTCTCTTCTCTGAATGCTAAAGTTTATCCTGATAAAGAGCTTCTGGAAAAGATCACTTATGATGTGGAATATCCCTATGTTTTTATAGGAGAATTTCCCGAAGAATATCTGAAGCTGCCTATTGATGTGTTGAGTACAGCCATGAAAGTGGGCCAGAGTCTTTTTTCAGTGGTCAATAAAGACAACCAGCAGATTCCTGTATTCCTGGGGGTGACAGACGGAAGTCCTGATAGTAAATCTCTGGTAAAAAAAGGCAATGAGAGAGTGTTGAAGGCTAGACTGGAAGATGCTCGTTTTTTCTGGGAACATGATCTAAAAAAACCGTTGAAAGAGAAAAAAGACCTTCTGGCTAGGATTATTTATCAAGAAAAATTAGGAAATTATGAGCAGAAAGCCTCTCGGATTAAACAGATCGCTCAATTCCTTTCAGATCAAATAGGCATCAAAGATAAGAAAGACCTTATTCAAGCTGCAGAACTGTGTAAAGTGGATTTGATCACAGAGATGGTCAGAGAATTCCCTTCTCTTCAAGGGAAAACAGGTGGTCTATATGCCAAAGAGGAGGGATATGCCAAACAGGTTTGGAAAGCCCTTTATGAGCACTACCAGCCGGTGAGTCAGGATGATTCTCCTCCATCAACTATGAACGGAGCTGTTCTGTCCATTGCGGATAAGATTGATTCTATTGTGGGAGCGTTCGGGATTGGGATAGAGGTTTCCGGCTCTAAAGACCCCTTTGGATTGAGAAGAAATGCCCAGGGTATATGCCGGACTATTCTTGATAAAAAAATGAGTTTTTCCTTATCCCGACTGGTTGATGAGACTATTACTGGATACGGAAATATTCTCATTAAATCCACCCAAGAACTTAAAAAAAAGTGCCAGGCGTTTTTTCAGGACCGCCTCCATCATCTCTATGAGAGGCAGGGATATCGTTATGATTTAGTCAATGCCGCCCTTGGAGCTGGATTTGACAATATCTATTATTCTTTTCTCAGATTGAAAGCTTTGGATGAGATCAAGGACAGCTCTGATTTTAATTCACTCATCATTGTGGTCAAGAGAGTGAACAACATACTGAGAGGGCAGCCAAAAAGAAGAATGGAGCCGGATCTTTTCGAGGAAAAAGAAGGAATAAAATTGTACACAGAATATTCCACCTTAAAGGAGAAGATTCTGCCGCTGATTTCAACAGGAGATTTCAGTAAAGCCCAAAATTTTATTTTGGAGATTAGGTCCACTATAGACAACTTTTTTGATCATGTTCTGGTGATGGCTGACGATCCAAAGCTGAGAAAAAACAGGCTGGCTCTCCTGCGAGCCATCAGCAAGCTTTTTTCAATGGTTGCGGACTACTCCCAAGTGGTCGTAGATATGGATAATTTGTAAAAGTTTGACTTTTAGGGGGGATTTGTTATAAATTTATGAAGATAAGAATGATAATAATGGACGGGAATACAAGAAGGAGCTGTTCATGGTAAAAAAGGGTATAGAAAGAAGAGCCTGCATCAGATTTGAAATCCCTGGTGCAACTGTCAACTATAAAGTATTTCGTTTTTCCCCTAAATTAAAAAGAAGTTATGGCGAGGAGTTTT
>DASRVI010000254.1:0-3606 GCA_035655135.1 Acidobacteriota bacterium
CGTTACAAGGCATTCGCAGTGAAGGACCACACCTTCATGCCTTGTGCCTTGCATCTGCAGCAACCTTGACTCGTGAATAATCCAGGTTTCAGTCTATTCATAAAAAAATGGCGAGGATAGATTATCTTTCGATCCCGTCACGGCAGAGAACTTTTTTTGTGTAGTAGTGTTTGATTTCTTTCATTTCAGTCACCAGGTCAGCTCTTTTTATCAAAGATTCCGGAGCATATCTTCCGGTTAAGACCACTTCTATGTTGTCTGGTTTTTTGTCCAGAAATTCATGGACTTGTTTTTCTTTAATGAGATTGAAATAGATGGCCACGTTGATTTCATCCAGAATAATGATATCAAACAATCCGGACAGCATGGCTTTGAGGCAGGTCTTTAATCCTTGGTTTGCTTTATCTATATCTTTTTGGTCTGGGTTTTTATCCACATGGATAAAGGCATTTCTGCCGAACTGCTTTATCTGTATCAAAGATTTTAACTTTTGGAGACTTTCAAGTTCTCCATATTTCTGTCCTTTTAAGAACTGGCCCATGAAAGTCTTGTATCCGTGACCGGCTGCTCTTAAGGCAAGTCCTAAGGCCGCGGTTGTTTTTCCTTTGCCATGGCCCGTATAAATTTGAATATAACCCTTGAATTCTTTCATCACAAAATATCTCGCTTCAACCATTGTTATGATATTTTATTATGGATTTATAGTCAACTTTGGAGTTTTTTATACTATGGAATTTCGTTCAATTTTAATATTTCACTTTACCCGTATTTTATACTATAATCCTCCACATGTTAGACATTAAATTTGTCCAGGAAAATGCGGATTTGGTGAGGGAAAAGACTCTCACTAGGGGGATAGACCTTGACCTATCTGAATTTCTCAAATTGACTGAGGAGAAAAAGGACTATTTGGTAAAAATTGAAAACCTGCGGCATAAACTGAATAAGAATTCAAAGCTGATAGGCCAGATGAAAAGAGAAGGCAAAGATGCCTCTTCCCTGATCCATGAGATGAAAGACGTTTCTGATGAAATAAAGAAAAAAGAGGATGAATTTAAAGATATAGAAGAAAAGATAAAAGATATTCTGTTGAATATACCCAATATTCCTCATGAGTCTGTGCCCATAGGAAAGGATGATTCGGCTAATAAGAAGTTGAGAGAGTCAGGAAAAAAGCCTGAGTTTCCTTTTGAACCTAAACCGCATTGGGAGATCGGTGAAAGATTGGGCATTCTTGATTTTAAAAGAGCCGCCAAGGTAGCGGGTGCCAGATTTGCGGTCTATAAAGGATTGGGAGCCAGACTGGAAAGAGCACTGATCAATTTCATGCTCGACATCCATATACAAGAAAAAGAGTTTGAGGAAACACTTCCTCCTTTTATTGCCAATAAAGAGAGTCTTGTAGGGACCGGCAATCTTCCTAAATTTGAGGAAGATCTTTTTAAGCTCAAAGGATATGACTGGTATTTAGTCCCCACAGCAGAAGTTCCTTTAACCAATATGTACCGGGATGAGATTCTGGATGCCGGGTCTCTGCCCCAAAGATTTGTGGCTTACACCCCTTGTTTTAGAAGCGAAGCTGGTTCCTACGGCAAAGATGTTCGAGGTTTGATACGGCAGCATCAGTTCAATAAAGTAGAGCTTATGAGTTTCACCCTGCCTGAAAAATCTTATCAGGAGCTGGAAAAGATAACTCAATACGCTGAGAAAGTGCTGAAGGAATTGGAGCTTCATTACCGAGTGGTCAGCTTGTGCACAGCAGAACTGGGTTTTGCCGGAGCTAAAACCTATGATTTGGAGCTCTGGATGCCCCAGAGAAATGATTATGTGGAGATTTCATCCTGCACCAACTGCGAGGACTTTCAGGCAAGGCGTGCCAACATCAGATTTAGAAGAGAGCCTGAGTCAAAACCTGAATTTGTTCATACTCTTAATGGATCTGGCGTGGCGGTGGGACGGACAGTCAGTTCCATACTTGAGTCTTTTCAGCAGAAGGATGGAACTGTTCAGATCCCCGAAGTGCTTCACTCCTATATGAATGGAGTCACAGAGATAACCTGAGATTTTTGCGAACCATAAATAAAAATGTTAGACTAGTATTTCCTGAGGAGGGATGGCCGAGTGGCTGAAGGCGGCGGTCTTGAAAACCGCTTCACGAGAAATCGTGACGGGGGTTCGAATCCCTCTCCCTCCGTTTCATTTCCTTTACTTCATGTATTTGAAAAAATAGTCTGATAATTTGATGGTAATGGTATCGAAATTCAGCCCAGGATTTTTATGGCCGAGGGAAGAACAGATACTTTAAATTCTTTGACTCCTGAAACTACCTTGCCGTCATATTGAACATTTATGGGCTTTTTAGAATAAGCCGTAAAATTCATTCCATCAAAAAACTGAATTTTATGTTTGTGTCTGTGTTTTTGTCTCCATACAGAGTAGGCGAGTTGAGTGGTGTGGCTGAGAGATTTTGTGTTGATAACACTGCAGTTTATTTTCCCGTCAAAAGGTGAGGTCTCAGGATGGACTCTAAAGCCCCCTGCGTAAAAAGGGACATTTGAAAACACAATGATTGAAAAATCAACTTCATTTTTAAAATTATCGATAACTAGTTGTATTTTCATAGGAATTTTATTTTTTTTGAAAGAGTATCTAGCTCCAAGAAATCCAGCTATTAACTGGAATGTATTTCCTAATTTTGCCTGCAAAGGATGATTCTTCCAGTATTGGGCTACAAATTGGTTGATAGTGACTCCTAATCCTAGGCTTAATGATCCGACAAAATATATATTCTCAGGACAGCCTTTGATTTCAAGCAGGCCCATGTCCATCATCCGGGTTTTCATTTCCTTTAAAGATTCAAGAATGGATTCAAGGGAGCGGCAGCCTAAAGAGATAGCGATATCATTGGCTGAGCCAGTGGGTATCATACAGATGGCAGGATTATAAGGGGTCTGATAGATTTCAGAAGCGGCTATCTGGAAAGAGGTGTCTCCTCCCACGACCAGGATGACTGGAAAAGATTCCGCCTTTTCCCTGGCTAACTCCTTGAGATGCTTCTCTGATTCAGACTTAAACCATTGAAAGGATATAGAGTTTTTTTTTAGGGCTGCCTTGATATCATCCTTTTTCTTTAAGGATAGTCCTCGGCCTGATGAAGGGTTGAACAGTATGGCTACCTTATCCATGTTGACTCATGATTATATCACAGTTCAGATTGGGGCCAAAAAACTATCTGCAGTAAGGAAGCATTTCCAAAACCGTGATAGAGTTTACTTGACATATAAGGGGAAGGGCAAAGGATTCGTCACCCGCTCGATTCCCCAGCGTGGAATCTCCCTCCCGGTTCGGGCTTCGCTCTCCTCTAAAGAGGAGCCATGCCCGCTCCGCCCTCACAGGGGATTCCTCATCCCTTGCCCTCTCCCCTTAATAAACATTATACATCACCTGTATCACGGTTTTGGAAATGCTTCCTTGCAGTAATAGATTGGAGATTAGAATGAGTGAAGAATATAATGAATATTGACATATTCCTATAAATACTATAGAATAAGTAAAAATGACACGAGGAGGAAAAATGAAGCGTTTCATGTTTCCAAGAGTGGCCCA
>DASRVI010000255.1:0-7490 GCA_035655135.1 Acidobacteriota bacterium
TTTATAAAAAACATTATGATAGCATCTAAACGAAGAGATTGCTTCACTCCTTCCCGGTCGTTCGCAATGACGCAACAGGACTGTTTTTGTACGACTCATTTTTTTATAGAATTATCAACTTTTTTTCATAATTTACGTATAAACTATATATTAAATATGAATAATTCACGAGTTGAGATGAAAACATCACCATTTTTTTATGAATAGGTCAGGTTAATCAAAAAAGGAGGAATGATGAACAAGAAAAACATGATTTTGTTTGGTTTGGTTCTTATTTTATTTATCTCTTACACCACCCTTTATTCACAGGTCAATGCCAGGATGCTGAGATATCCGGATGTGTCTGAGACCCACATCTGTTTTGTCTATGCCGGAGACATATGGGTAGTGGCGAAACAGGGCGGACTGACTCACAGACTCAGCTCACCCAAAGGAGAAGAATCCTTCCCCCGTTTTTCGCCGGACGGACAATACATTGCTTTCACCGGAAATTATGACGGCAACGAAGATATCTATGTGCTGCCTTTTATGGGTGGAGAGCCTCAGAGAGTCACCTATCACGGCCTCTCGGACAGAATGCTGGATTGGTTCAGCGACGGCCAGAAAATCCTGTACGCCTCCTCCAGAGAAAGCGGACGGATGAGGTATAATCAGTTCTACAGTATTTCTTCAAAAGGCGGATTTTCTGAAAAACTGCCCGTGCCCTACGGTGAATTCGGAATGCTGGCAGAGGACAACAAAACCCTGGCTTACACGCCCATAACCAGAGATTTCAGGACCTGGAAAAGATACCGGGGCGGGATGGCTCCGGATATCTGGCTTTTTGACCTGGAAACATTAGAGTCAAAAAACATCACTCAAAGCAATGCCAATGAAACCCAACCCATGTGGCATGGAAATAAACTTTACTTTCTTTCTGATAGAGGAGATAACAAGCGATACAACATATGGGTTTATGACCGGGTCAGTGAAGAGTCCAAACAGATCACCCATTTTAAAGAATATGACATTCACTTTCCAGCCATCGGTCCTCAGGATATTGTTTTTGAAGCCGGAGGAACACTCTATCTTCTGGATTTGAATACAGAACAACACAAAGAAATTAATGTTGAGATCGTAACGGACAACTCCACTAAAAAAGCCCGGATAGAAAATGCCTCCAGCCGGATCAGTAATGCCTTTATCTCTCCTGATGGACAAAGAGTTCTCATTGAAGCAAGAGGAGAAATCTTTTCGGTTCCCAAGGAAAACGGAGTGATTAAAAACCTAACCCAGAGCTCTGGATCCGCCCAAAGATATCCTGCCTGGTCGCCAGACGGAAAAAAGATCGCCTTTTGGAGTGATCATACCGGTGAGTACCAACTTATCATCAAAGACATCGCCACTGAAAATAAAGAAGAAGTCATGACCTCCTATGATAAGGGATTCTATTATCATCTGTTCTGGTCCCCGGACAGTAAAAAACTGGCCTTTGTAACCTGTCATCAGGAGATAAAAATATTTGATTTGGAACAGAAAAAGACTCTGGATGTGGATAAAGGTCTGTGGATGACTCATGGGGTTCTCGAAAATTTTAAAGTGGATTGGTCTTCAGACAGCCAGTGGATGACCTATTCTCGAGGATTGGAAAACAGACATGACGCCGTGTTTGTCTACAACATAGAGACCAACCAAAAATATCAGCTCACCACAGATTATTATAATAATTCCACGCCAGTTTTTGACCCTGAAGGCAAGTATCTGTATATGTTCTCAAACCGGACATTCTCTCCGGTTTACAGCGACCTGGATAATTCTTTTGTCTATCCCAACACCACCAATGTAGTGGCTGTAGCTCTCACCGAGGATATCGAAACCCCTCTTCCCCCCCAAAACGACGAGGTTGAAATCAAAGAAGAAAAAGAAGAGGGGGAAGACAAAAAAGAAGAAGAAAATAAAGAAGAGAAAAAAGTGGAAATAACTATTGAAAATTTTGAATATAGAATGACTCAGCTTCCCATACAAGCCGGAAACTACAGCAATCTGAGTGCGGTTCCAGGAAAAATCATTTATCTCCAGCACCCCCGAAGCGGTTCCGGAGAAAGAACCAACGAACTCAAATATTTTGATTTTAAAGACAGGGAAGAAAAAACCATTACCCAAGGAGTGAGCGGTTATATGCTTTCCTCAGACGGCAAGAATCTGCTTGTCTACGCCAAAGGAAAATTTTCAGTCATTCCTGTGTCCCCCAACCAGAAGATGGAAAAGTTTGTCCCCACCGAGACCTTAGAAATGACAGTGGATCCTCCTAAGGAATGGACACAAATCTTCACTGATGCCTGGCGCATTGTCAGGGATTATTTTTATGACCCCAACATGCACGGAGTGGACTGGGCTCAAGTGAAGGAACAGTACGGAAAATTGTTGGAAAATGTAGTGACCCGAAGAGACCTTAATTTCCTTATTGGAGAGATGATTGCTGAACTCAATGCCTCTCATACTTACCGAGGAGGCGGGGATGTGGAGACAGCCCCCAGCAAAGCCATCGGCTACTTGGGAGTCAACTGGGAAGTGAGCGGCGGATTTTACCGAATCAAAAGCATCATGAAAGGAGCGGAATGGGATTTTGCTGAAGTCTGTTCTCCTCTTCTGAGAACTAAAAATAATGTGAAGATTGAACCCGGTTATTATGTGCTTGAAATCAACGGCGTCAAACTCACAACAGATAAAAGTCCCTGGTACGCTCTCCAGGGCTTGGCTGGAAAAACCGTGGAGCTTACCGTCAATGACAAACCCGGTTACGAAGGAGCCCAAAAAGCGGTGGTGAAAACTCTTGACCAGGGAGAAGTGATACGATTGAGACATCTGGGGTGGATCGAATCCAACCGAAAATATGTGGAAGAAATGTCCGACGGACAAGTAGGATACATTTATGTGAGAAGCACGGGTGTGGACGCCCAAAATGAGCTGGTCAGACAGTTCAACGCTCAGTTTCACAAAAAAGGATTGATTATTGATGAACGGTTCAACAGCGGCGGACAAATTCCGGACCGTTTCATTGAGCTTTTGAACAGAAAACCCTTAGCTTACTGGGCCGTGCGGGACGGAAAAGACTGGCAGTGGCCCCCGGTAGCTCATTTTGGACCCAAAGCCATGCTGATCAACGGCTGGAGCGGCTCAGGTGGAGATTGTTTTCCCGACTATTTCAAAAAAGCAGGCCTCGGACCTTTGATTGGTATGAGGACCTGGGGTGGACTGATAGGAATGTCAGGAGTTCCATCTCTTATTGACGGAGGATCGGTCACGGCTCCCTCTTTTAGGATGTACAATCCGGACGGAACCTGGTTTAGAGAGGGTTATGGAGTGCCCCCTGACATCAGAGTGGTGGACGACCCCACTTTGCTGGCAAAAGGGACTGATCCCCAGCTGAAAAGAGCGGTGGAAGAAGTGATAAAGATCATCCAGAAAGCCGAACCCATCCATCCCAAAAGACCGGATTATGAAGACCGATCAAAATAAACATAATAGACAATTCACGAGTCGAGGTTTCGTTATGGGAGAAGGGCATGGGGTGAGGAATCCCCTATGAGGGCTGAGCAGGCATGGTTCCTCTTTAAAGGGGAGCGGAAGCCCGAATGGGAGAGAGATTCCTCGCTGGGGAATCGAACGGGTGACGAACCCCTTGCCCTTTCCCTCTTAATAACGTTAATAAAAATCACAGCAAGAAAAATGTTCAAATCATTGTTCTTAAAAAAAACTTGTTTATCGCTAAAACAAAATGAATAATAAAAACATCGCCATTTTTTTATGAATGAAGAGGAGGAATTTATGAAAAAAAGAGGTCTTATTTTAGCAGTGATCCCTTTGCTGCTTTTTCTTAACACATGCCAAAAGCAAACGGAATTTTCCCAGCCCGAACTGAGCTATCCTGAAACAAAAAAAGTGGATGTGGTGGATGATTATTTTGGCACCAAAGTCCCGGACCCTTACCGATGGTTTGAAGACATCAATTCTGAAGATGTCAAATCCTGGGTGGACGCCCAAAATGAGGTCACCTTTTCCTACTTGGAACAGATCCCTTTTCGAGAACAAATCCGAGAGCGCCTCACCGAACTCTATGACTATCCAAAATATTCTTCACCTTTCCGGGTGGGAGACTATTACTTTTTCTATAAAAACGAAGGTCTGCAGAACCAGTCTGTGATCTATATACAGAAAGGACTGGATGGAGAGCCGGAAGTATTCATTGATCCCAATCAACTTTCCCCTGACGGAACCATCCGAATCTCTCTCATCGGTTTTTCTAAAGATGACCAATACGCCGCCTATTCCCGCTCTGAAGCAGGCTCTGACTGGCAGGAAATCAGGATTATGGAAATCGAAACCAAAAAAGAACTGGAGGACCGAATCCAATGGGTCAAGTTCAGCGGAGCCGCCTGGCACCAGGACGGCTTCTTTTACAGTGGATATGATGAACCGAAACCAGGGCAAGAGCTTAAAGAACAGAATAAATTTCAGAAGATTTTTTATCATAAACTTGGTGATCCCCAGGAAAAAGATAAGCTCATTTATGAAGACAGGGAACACCCTCTGCGCTATGTCTCAGCCGGTGTGACCGAAGACTCAAGGTATCTGATCTTAGTGGTCTCTGAAGGGACCAGCGGCAACGAACTTCACTATAAAGAACTGGAGGAAGAAAAAGCTGAGTTCCATCCACTCATCACCGGATTTGGAAATGACAGCTATGTCATTGATAACATCGGGAAGAATTTTTTAGTCTACACCAATATCGATGCTCCCAACTACCGTGTGGTCAAAATCGATCCGGATGCTCCTGAACAAGAAAAATGGGCGGATGTCATACCTGAAAAGACGGAAGTCCTTAACAATGCTAACACAGCCGGCGGGTATCTTTTCTGCCGCTATCTCAAGGATGCCCACACCCAGGTCTTCCAGCATGATCTGGAGGGAAACCTGATCAGGGAAATTAAACTCCCTGCTCTAGGAACAGCTTCTGGTTTTGGCGGTAAAAAAGAACACAAAAACCTTTTCTATGTGTTCACTTCCTTCACCTATCCTCCCACCATCTACAAGTATCAGGTTGAAGAGGGAACTTCTGAAGTATTTCGTAAGACCGAGGTCCCTTTCAATCCAGAAGACTATGAAACTCAACAAGTTTTTTACACCAGCAAAGACGGCACTCAAGTCCCTATGTTTCTGGTACACAAAAAGGGAATCCAAAAACACGGAAAAAATCCTGTCCTTCTTTATGGTTATGGCGGTTTTAATATCAGTTTAACACCCTCTTTCAGCTCCACCCGGATCCTTCTTTTAGAAAACGGATTTATCTTTGCCCAGGCCAATTTAAGGGGAGGCGGAGAGTACGGAGAGAAATGGCATGAGGCAGGAATGCTTCTCAATAAGCAGAATGTTTTTGATGACTTTATTTCAGCTGCTGAATTTCTGATTGATGAAAAATACACTTCCAAAGATAAACTGGCTATGGCTGGCGCTTCCAACGGAGGCCTTCTGGTGGGAGCTGCCATGACCCAACGCCCTGACCTTTTTGCTGTAGCCCTTCCTGCCGTGGGAGTTATGGATATGCTGCGGTATCACAAATTCACCGTGGGATGGGGATGGGTTGTGGAATATGGCTCCAGTGAAGAAGAAAAGCACTTTAAAAATCTTTACTCTTACTCTCCCTACCATAATCTCGAAGAGGGGGTTTGCTACCCGGCTACCCTTGTGACCACAGCAGACCATGATGACCGAGTGGTGCCTGCTCATTCCTTTAAATTCATTGCCGCGCTGCAGGAAAAACAAGCCTGTGAAAATCCTGTGCTCATCCGGATTGAAACCCGCTCGGGCCACGGTTCCAGCTCTACCACCAAAATGATCGATGAGCTCACTGATGAGTACGCATTCATGTTCTATAATCTGGATGTGACTCTAAAGTAATAGTAAGACCGATTGCTTTTTTTCGCAGAGAATTAGGTTGTGCGTTCATGATAAATTAAAAAATCAGGAGAAAACAGTGAGTCTTCTTCAAGCTCTTCTTTCCGAGAGGTCTGTCTGAAGATGAGACGGTTGAGCTGATTATCCATAGCCTTCTCAGCTGATAAGTATTAATAAGAGAAAAAATACATGTAAACTAACTATATTATTATAACAGTGACACCCACTCTTTTGGACTCAATTTTGATGTTTTATGCGATTTGGGGCATAATAAAAGAGGGCCTGAAAAGCAGGAAACAATTGAACATGATTCATTAAAAATACAAAGAAAAAAACGAAATAGACAATATTCTAAAGTAAAAAAATTCGACTCTCTATGTTTTTTATGGGAATAAAGCTAGAATGAAGTTAAAAAGTAAAATAAGAAGGAGGTCCTATAGATGCGTTTACTAGGGAAAAAAGAACTAAGGGCTTTGATGGAACATAAGGATTCCCATCTTATCTCCATGTACATGCCTACAGAAAAAGCGGGGAGAGAAATCCGAAAGAATTCCATAAGATATAAAAATTTACTTGGAGAAGTGGAAAAACAGCTCAACAAAACTGAATTAAGCCCCAAAGAGATTTCCGAGCTTTTAAACCCAGCTCATAGACTCTTACAAGATTCTATTTTTTGGCAGTACCAAAGTGATGGTCTGGCTGTGTTTATCACTCCCCAAAACTTCAAATTTTATCGGCTCCCCATTAAATTTAATGAGGAAGTCATCATAAACAACCGCTTTTATATAAAGCCTCTGCTCCCTCTTTTCAGTGGAGACGGACGTTTCTACATCCTGGCATTGAGTCAAAAAAATATCCGCCTGCTTCAAGCATCCCGTTACAGTTACAGAGAGGTAGAGCTCGAAAATATACCCACCAGCATGGAGGAAGCCTTAGGATATGACAATCTGGAGCAACAATTACATTCTCACGTCGCTAGTCGATCGGGTAAAAAAAGAGGGGATGTCATGTTTCATGGACACGGAGGCGGGAAAGATGATTTTAAAGAAGATATCCAGCGTTATTTTCAACGCGTGGACAAAGGTCTCTATAAAATCCTGGCTGAAGAAAGCGCTCCTATAATCTTATCAGGAGTGGATTATCTTCTTCCTCTCTTCCGAAAGGCCAATTCCTACGGCAATGTCCTGGATGAAGCTGTAACTGGAAATCCCGATGAATGGTCTTCTGAAGAACTGCACAAAAAAGCATGGAGTGTTGTGGAATCTCATTTCAAACAAGAACAGGAAAAAGCAGTCAAACAGTTCCAGGATTTATTCCACACAGAAAAAACATCCCAAGATATCAAAAAAGTTCTGCCGGCAGCTCAACAGGGAAGAGTGGGATTTCTATTCTTGGATGTCGCGGATCAGAAGTGGGGGACGTTCTCTCCGGACAAAAATCAAGTAAAAATCGAAAAAGAGCGCAAACCGGGTTTGGAAGAACTCATTGATCTCTCTGCGGTAAAGACCTTATCCAACGGGGGAATTGTTTACGCCATGAAAAGAGAAGATATGCCG
>DASRVI010000256.1:0-4546 GCA_035655135.1 Acidobacteriota bacterium
GCTGAAAAAGGAATGGATGAAGATGAGATTAAAACAGTGGTCAATGAATACATCAACGCTCTGCAGAATAACAGTCTTTTATTATTTTATGAACAGAATTGCACATCAGAATATTTGTTTGAAGTCAGAGAAGATGCTGAATGGATGTCAAGAACTTATGACAAAATCAACTCTTGTGTTTCTGATATTTCTATTCAATCAATAGACAGTCAAGGAGCAGAGGTCCGTATTTCTCTTATCATTACTGGGCTTCCAAGAGCTGGAGGGAGTCGAAAATTATTGTTTGATGGAATATATACTTGGAATATGATTAAGTCAAACAACCAATGGAAAATAGCAGGGGCGAACTCTCAGTCATATTAGGAATCAAAAAACTTCATAATATTTTATAATGACAAATATTTAAAGGTATTGAGTTACTCTTGATTAGAAATGATATTGAACTCCAGCTGAAAGAGTGAAATCGGCATCTTTTTCTTTAACATAGCCAATCGGAGCGTTAATTATTCTGTACTGTAATTCCAGATCAATCGAAATTTTGGATTTACTCAACCATAAGATCCCCGCTCCAAAAGCAGGTCCGGAGTAGTTCTTTGCGTTTCCTCCGTATGTTTTATAAAATCCGGTAGTTCCGTAATAGGCGGATAATCTGGGCTGCCATTCAGGCTTACGTCCCAGTGGATAAATACGAAGCCCAAATACATATTTGACTCCTCCTGTAAAATATCCGAAACCTCCTGTTAAGGCGATGTAATCAAAAACCCTTTCTTCTGTAGGAAAAATAGTATTGAACTCGCAATTCATACCTAATATTCCATAAGGCAGTCCATATCCAAGACCAACACTGAACATGGAGTGATCTGCTTTATCAGGTTTTTTCAATTCATCGATCTTTTCCTCGGGAGTTGACTTTTCCTTGATTTCAGCTGTGGTAGAGCTCACTTCTTCTATCGGTTCTTTTTTCTTTTCGATTTTTTCGACTTGATTCTCATGGATATAACCTGAAATCACATAACCTTTTTCGTCGGGGGGAAGATTGACTCTTATCCAATGGTCTTGCTTTTCCTGATATTCCAGAATTGTCCCTAAATGAACTGTAGCTACAATGAGAGACTCATCGGAAGGTTTAAGCCTTATGTTAGCTGTGTTGACTGAAACTCTTAATTTAACTGCTTCGGAATCTCCATAAGAAAAGGAAAGAAAAGAAATAATAATGAAAAAAATCGTTAGTGATTTAATGATATTTTTTGTTGTGTTTATTTCTCTCATGTGTTGATTATTTTTCTCCTTGATTAAATTTATTTATTGTAAAAGAGATTGTTAAAATGATTTAATTAGATTGTAAATTTTTTGGAATTTTATTTCAACCAATCAGTGTTGTTAAATAAGAGTTTATAGTTATGATTATTTAATGAAAAATGAGTCAGAGAAAAAGGATGGAAGCTTTAAAAGTCGGTATAGATAATTATGGGCTTCTCACCCTGGGAATGAGTCCCCTGGAAACTTTAAAATGGGCTGAAAAGAATGGGGCAGAAGGAGTTCAGTTTTCTGGTTTGACTTCAGAACACAACCAAAAAATTGATGATTCCTATTTAAAAAGAGTTTCTGATTATGCCTTAAAAAAAGGTCTTTATATTGAATGGGGTGGAGGCCAACATATTCCCTATGATATGAAATCATGGGAAAAGAAGGATATTTATTCAGTAAATAAGAAAGCTGTTCAGGAGGCTTCTGTATTGGGAGCTAAAGTGGTAAGGTCCTGTTCTGGAGGATTAATGAGATGGGATCCCAAAAATCCGGATACTGAAAAAATCTTGCATTCAGCGGCTGACGCATTGAGGAGCCAGAAAAACTTGTGTGAGGACTTTGGGATAACCTTAGCACTTGAAACTCATTTTGAATTCACTACATTTGAGCTGATTCAGCTTTTTGATATGTGTGATGCTGAACCGGGAGGATATTTAGGTATTTGTCTGGATACCATGAATTTACTCACCATGCTCGAAGAACCCATTCGAGCTGTGGAAAGGATACTCCCTTGGGTGGTATCCACTCACATCAAGGATGGAGGAATCCTTCTGAATCCAGACGGGCTGGTCTCTTTTCCCTGTGAGATAAACAAGGGAGTGATTGATTTTAAAAAAATACTCTCTCTTATATCATCCCTATCTAAAGAGGTAAATCTTTCTATTGAAGATCATGGAGGGAGCTTTTTAATACCAGTGTTCGATAAGATTTTTATGAAAGGTTTTCCTGATTTGACTCTAGAAGAGTTCATTGAGATCGTGAATCTGGTGGAGAAAACAAGAGATCAAATAGATAGTGAAGGCTTGAAGATAACCCAAAGAGAAAAATGGCCTCAGTTATGTGAAGAGAGAATAAAAAAGGATATCAAGGCTCTTAAGATAATAAGAGATGATTTAAAAGAGAGTTAACTCAAGGCCTGATTGAAGTCAGAGATGATATCTTCTGGGTTTTCTATTCCCACAGATACTCTAATTAAAGAGTCTGAGATCCCCGATTTTATTTTTTCTTCTGGAGAGAGACCTCTATGGGAGGTCAGTACCGGCCTTGTGACTAGGGTTTCCACTCCGCCTAGGCTGGGAGCTATAAAAGCCAGCTTTATTTGATTCATAAACCGCTCAGCCGCTTCAATACCTCCTTTGAGTTCAAAGCTGATCATTCCTCCATATCCATCTAATATTTCTTTGGCTAGATCGTGGTGAGGATGGCTCTTAAGACCAGGATAATTGACTTTTTTGACTTTGTCGTGAGATTCCAAGAATTCCGCAATTTTCAAGGCATTGGAGTTTTGGGTGCGGACTCTAAGGGCCAGGGTTTTCATTCCCCTGTAAAGCAGAAAGCATACATTGGGATCCATGGACCCGCCTAAATGGGTTAAGTTATTGGTTATTTGTTTGATCAAATCAGCTTTTCCAATAACAGCTCCTCCCACTATGTCAGAGTGTCCGTTGAGATACTTTGTACAGGAATGCAAGGAGATGTCGAAACCCATTTCAGGAGGACGGAAGTTTATGGGAGAGGCAAATGTATTATCTATAATTGAAATTAGATTATTTTTACGGGCAAATTGGATAATGGAGTTGAGATCAGGAACCTGAAGAAGAAGATTGGTGATAGTCTCTACATAAAGGGCTCGAGTTTCAGTCTTTAATTGTGATTCCCAAGAATCAGGATTATTTCCGTCTATAAAGTCAGGATGAATATGAAGCTTACTCAAAATATGATTGATAAACCCTTTGGTTCCTCCATACAAACAGTCCAAGGCTAAAAAATGATCTCCTGGAGAAAGAACAGTTAAAAAAACAGAGGATATAGCTGCCATTCCACTTGCGGTCACTAATGCTGATTCAGCATTTTCAAGAGAGGCCAGTTTCTGATGCAACGCCTGATGATTTGGAGTGTTGCTGAGTCTTATATATTTGACATCAGAATCCAGTTTTTCTCCTTTGTATTCATAAGTGGAACTCTGGAAAATAGGAATGCATACAGCTCCTTTAATGGGGGGTTTGGGATCCCCAGCATGAATGATTTTTGTTTCTATGTTATTAAATTTTTCTGTCATGTTGCTATCTCCTTGATGTGGTGTTTTTTTGATAAATCTATATCATATCCAGGAAACAACCTCAAATAGAACCATAATTAATCTTTTCAATGAATGGCATATTTGCTAGATTGTATGAAGAGGAAATGGTTTTATGCTGCAGTTAAAAGACATTCATTTTTCCATTGGTAATTTGAAGCTTTTAAATGGAGTGGAGTGGTCAATCCCCAAGGGAAAAAGAAATGGATTGCTGGGGCCCAACGGGGCTGGGAAGACCACTTTGCTGAGGATAATATCTGGGGAAATTGAACCAGACAAAGGACATATTTTAAAACCCAAAAAATATAATATTGGATACCTTCCCCAGGAAGAAGTCGAGGTTAAGGGAGGAATTCTGCTCAATTCTGTCATGAAGTCCTGTGAGGAGATTCATACGTTAGAGCGGAAAATCACTGATTTGCATGATATTTTGGATTCCAATCCCAAACCTAATGACAGATTGTTGAAACAACTGGGAGAATATGAACAGAGGTATGAAGCTGCAGGTGGGTATAATCTAGAAAACCGGGCTAGAGCGGTTCTTTCAGGGCTTGGTTTTGAAAAAAAAGACTTAAATAGACGTTTATCTGAGTTTAGCGGGGGTTGGCGTATGAGAGCCCATCTTGCTCGGATACTTCTTCAGGAACCTGATTTACTGCTGCTGGATGAACCGTCCAATCACTTGGATCTGCCTTCCTTGGAATGGCTTGAGCAATATTTGCTTGAATTTTCAGGGACTATAGTGATTGTTTCTCATGATCGTTTTTTTATAGATCAGTTGGTCCAAAATATTTATGAACTGAATCACGGCAAGCTGGATTACTATGCAGGTAACTATAGTTACTATGAGAAGGAGAAGAAAAAAAGGGAAGAATTGTTAGAAAAGAAAATAGAAAACCAGAAATCAGAAATATCGAGGCAGAAAGAATTTATCCAAAGATT
>DASRVI010000257.1:0-5528 GCA_035655135.1 Acidobacteriota bacterium
TGGATCGCCCGTGCTATTTCCAATATGACTCCTACAGAAGAGGCATTGTCGTCAGCCCCATTGTACACAGCACCATCAAGACCCACACCCAGATGGTCCAGATGACCGCCTATGATAATGTATTCATTTTTAAGTTCAGGATGTTTTCCAGGAATGAGGCCCAATACGTTGGGGGCTTTCCGGTCCTGGTGAATAAAATGAGTTTCCATTTCCACTGTGATATCTAATAAAAAAGGATCGGGCTTTTTCTCCCGGATCATTCGGCTGACTGTAGTGCGCCAGCTTAGATTTTTCATATAAAATATCTGATCCAGAAGAAATTCATTGGCTGTCATGACCAAGAATCCTTCAGGACAGGTGCTCTTTTTGGCTCCGGCTGGGAAGTGCCAACCTCTGATGCCTTCCCCTATATTCATTATCAAAACGCCGCCGGCTCCTTTTTTGACAGCTGTTTTGATTTTGCTGTCCAGAGTTTTTTCTTTTTCGGATATTCCTTTGAGAAATTCAGGAGCGCCTGGAATGATGAGCACGATTCTTTCTTTGACATCTAAATTTTTATAATCGTTCCATTGTTCTTTATTGGATATAAGTCCGTATCCGGCAAAAGCAAGTTGAGCATTCAAAGTCCCTGACCCTGTCCCGCTGTTGGGGAAAAAGTGATTGGAGCGGCCTGGGAAAAATTGGAGGTGCTGGGGGGAGATAATTTCAAAGCGGGTTGGGGGTTCAAAATGTCGCCAGTTTTTAAAATCGACCTGCTGGAAGTATGAACCTTTTTTCCCTCCTGGGACAAGTCCGAATTCTTTCATCTTTGCCGCTACATACTGGGCTGCCTCTAGATATTCCGGAGTGCCGGATTTACGTCCTTTAAAATGACTTGATGAAAGGTATTCCACATGCTTCCAAGCTTTTTCTCCATCGGGATTGACTTGAGCTGCAGAGTTTAAGGTGAGAAACAAAAAAATAAGACAAAGGAATAAGGCTGTTTTTTTCATGAACATTCTCCTTAGAACAATGCAGTTTAACATATGAAAAGGCGTTCAGCAATTCAGGCAGGGAAAGAGGTTCTTGATTATTTTTTTGTTTGTTTATAGAATTTTGAAGTTTAAGAAAAATGTTATCTGATAATAAAAATATTTCCTTAAAAGATATCTCCGGCGTCTATGAGGTTCAGATTTGACCCATTATTTTATTTAACGGAGGAAGACTTGATGTTCAATAAATTCAAAGGTTTTAGATGGTCAGCCCTTGGGTTGATTCTTTGCTTGATAGCTGCTTCAGGATGTGTCAAAAAAGCAGAGAATGAACTCAGCTTTGAAATCTCGTTTCCTGAATCTATTCATCCTGATTCCGTAACCGGAAGAGTTTATGTGATGGTGGCTGAGAATAAAAACCGTGAGCCCCGGTTTCAAATCGGCACCAGCGGTGTGCCTTTTTTTGGGAAAGACATCCAAAATTTAGATCCTGATATTCCGGTTGGAATTGATGAGAGTCATTTTGGGTATCCTTTGGAAAGCCTCAGTGAATTACCTCCTGGTGAGTACTATGTCCAGGGATTTATTAATATATACACCCGATTTGAACGCTCTGACGGTCATGTCTTGTGGCTTCACAATGACCAGTGGGAAGGACAGAGATGGACCAGATCACCTGGAAATCTCTACAGTGAAGTCAAGAAAATCAAGTGTCCGCCTTCAAAAGACAGCCCCATCAGATTAAGATGTGATCATAAAATCCCCCCCATAGAAATACCTTCTGATACAAAATGGGTGAAAAGGATCAAATTCCAAAGTAAAATTCTAACAGAATTTTGGGGAGAGCCTGTTTATTTAGGGGCCACTATTTTGCTTCCCAAAGGATATGAAGAGCACCCGGACACTCATTATCCTGTGAATTACATCCAAGGTCATTTTTCACTTCGAGCTCCCAATGGATTTGATCCAAAAAAGCCAGATTCGAATAACCGATGGGCAGCCTATGGGCATGAGTTTTATAAATTTTGGATTTCAGATGAATGCCCTCGAATGATTTTGGTTACCTTCCAGCATCCCTGCCCTTATTATGATGATTCTTATGGAGTGAATTCCCCTAACACCGGCCCTTACGGTGATGCCATTATCAAAGAGCTCATCCCTACAGTGGAACAAAAATTCCGGATTATTCAAAAGCCTTATGCCCGAGTGTTATCCGGAGGATCAACAGGGGGATGGATTTCTCTGGCTCTTCAGATTTTTCATCCAGAATTTTTTGGAGGAACCTGGTCTCTTTGCCCTGATCCGGTTGATTTCCGCTATTTTCAGTGTATAGATATCTATAATGATGAAAATGCTTATTACAAAAAAAGCGGTTGGATAAAGGTTCCTACTGCCAGCGACCGTTCTCCCGATGGCCTTGTCAGACTGACCTCTAAACAGAGGAACCATATGGAGCTGGCTGTGGGAACCAAGGGTCGGTCCGGAGAACAGATCGATATTTTTCAGGCTGTGTTTGGCCCTATAGGAGAAGACGGGTACGTGAAGCCTCTTTTTGATAAAAAGAGCGGAAAGATCGATCCAGAAGTGGCTGAATACTGGAGAGAACATTATGACCTGAGATATTATCTTGAAAAAAAATGGGACCGCATAGGCCAGGCTTTGGAAGGTAAAATTCATATCTATGTGGGAGATATGGATACTTATTACCTGAATAATGCGGTGGCACTTATGGAAAGATTTTTAGAAAGCACCCAAAATCCTTACTACAACGGAGTGGTTGAATACGGGGACCGAAGACCTCACTGTTGGGGTCCGGACAGGACAGAACTTTTAAAATTGTTTAAAGAGCATATTCTTCGAAATGCTCCTGAAGGAGAGGTCCATTCCTGGATTTATTAAGCTTTTTGTTTTGAAATTCACCATAGAGTATTTTTTGTTTTATGATCCCAGGGATTATTTTCCCTGCTTTTGAACCACTGGATTGTTTTTTTCATTCCTTCTTCAAAGGAAAGGGGTCGGTATCCCAGTTCCTGAAAAGCCTTTTTATTGGATACAGGCCAGTTCTGACTTAGCTTTTTTGCCATTTCTGGTGTTATAAACGGATAAAAGTTGAAGATTTTTGCTAGGATTTTCATGATCTCCGAAAAAATTATTATGATAAAAAAGGGCATCTTTATTAAAATATATTTTTTTTGTGAAACTTTCTTCAAGGAATCAAAAAAGCCGCAGTAGGAAATATTTTCACCTCCCAGGATATATTTTTCACCGGGAGTTCCTTTTTCCATGGCCAAAAGATGTCCTTTGATCACATCATCTATGTACACATAATTTCCAATGCTTTTTCCGCTTCCTGGTATGATTGGCCATCTGCCTTTTGTGTATAATTTCATTAGCTTGGTGGCGCTGTTGCTTTCTTTGATGAGACCTGGGCCATAGACGCGAGTTGGATGAACCAGCACGATCCCTAATCCTTTTTTGACAAAATCAAGAGCCAATAAATCAGCTTTTTCCTTTGTTTTCTCATATTCTGTGAAATATTCTGTTTTTCTAATTGTTTTTTCATTAACTTCACAGTTTAGAGAAGGACCAAACACACCAGCCGTAGAGGTCATGACCACTTTTTTAACTCCTGAAGTTAAAGAAGCTTCCATGATATTTATAGTTCCCCTGACATTGATGTCATGATAAAGTTGAGGATTTTTTGTCCAAATTTTTGTCATGGCTGCTGTATGAAAAACAAAAGGGCAGCCCTTCAAAGCCCTTTGAATGGTCTTAATGTCCAGGATATCTCCTTTGAACAATCGGATGTTAGAGTGTTTTATGGAATCAGTTTTAGATTTTGAACGAAAAAGAGCATGCACTGTGTGCCCGGAATCAGCGAGCTTTCTCGCCAGAACACTGCCTATAAATCCGGTGGCGCCTGTCACAAAATATTTCATTTTTTATTTCCCACCAGTTTTATTTTCATTTTTGGATTAAAAGATAGGGAAGCCCATTCACTGGAAAGGGCTAAAATAGTGTGAGCGAAAAAAGCAGTCCAAATGGTTCCTGTTTTATAGGTTATGAGGCAGAATACAATTCCCAGAAGCACTGAGCCAAAAATCTCTTTATAATTTTTATGGAGATGAAAAAAAGCATATATTGAAATGTTTATGATGACCGCAGGCCAGAGACCAAATGACCTTAAGCAGGCAAAGAAAAGGAGGCCTCTCAGTAATAACTCATAGGCAAAAAGGTAAACAATCCATGATGACGCACTGAGAAAAACCAGACCCAAATTCCATTCCTCAGTTTGAATCTGTGGGTATTTTTTTTGATGAAAAGGACTCCGGGCATTCAGAATGCTGAAGGGGATGATGACTGCAGATATTCCTAGAGTCCAATAAATGGAATCTAAGAAATTCACAAAAGATAATCCATAGAAAGAAATTTTTTTTGGGTAAGACATAAAAGCCACAAGCACAGGAATGAGCCCATAGAGAAAAACGCCAACTCCTCGTTGGAATAATATCCAGTATATTTTTGTTTTTTCAAATCCAAATTTTCTGATGAACTTATTTTTTATTCGTTTTGAAAGAGCAATGAAAAAGTAGATTGCATAGGATAATAAAGCCAGAAAAATAAAAAGCAGGGCTTCCTGAAAAACTGATATTTTGTTAAAAAGACTCAACTCTCACTTGTCCCGGGCAAACTTATTTTACGTTTAAATTCAAATCTTTGGTTATAAAGCTGCGTGTTTTAAAGAATCAAGGTCTAACTTAAGATTATCCCGGACTGTCCTGAATGCCTGGAT
Organism: Acidobacteriota bacterium; assembly: GCA_035655135.1. GTDB lineage: Bacteria > Acidobacteriota > Aminicenantia > Aminicenantales > Aminicenantaceae > WJMT01. The sequence goes on from DASRVI010000257.1 coordinate 4,765, forward strand.
GGTTTTATCTATATCCTCTTTTGTATGAGTGGCGGTAGGAATGAGTCTAAATAAAATGATCCCCTTTGGAACCACTGGATACATAACCCCTGTGATGAATATCCCCAATTCCCTTAGTTTTGTTATGATCTGCATTCCCATTTTCATGTCACCGGCTGGCACATACACCGCTGTGATGGGGGATCGTCCTTTTCCAATGTTGTAGCCCAGATCGGATAGTCCTGACTTGAGTCTTTCTGCATTTTCAAACATCTTTTTCCGCCTGGCTGCTCCGCTCTTAACTATCTCTAGGGTTTTTTTCAGCACCTCTACATACACTATAGGAAGGCTCTTGGCAAAGACCTGAGTTCTGGCATTGTACCTTATCCAGTCCACCACTTTTTTATCTGCGGCTGAGACTCCACCTATAGCGGCAAAAGCTTTGGCAAATGTACCAAAGTAGATATCAATTTTATCCTGCAGGTTGAAATAGGAAGCTGTGCCTTGACCGCTTTCACTCATCACTCCAAAACCATGAGCATCGTCGATAAAAAGACGGGCATCATATTTTTCTTTGAGCTGGCATATATTTGGAAGGTCGGCAAGGTCGCCCCGCATGCCAAAAACTCCTTCGGTCACTATCAATACACCACCTTTTCGGTTTCTGTTGATTCGCTTTAAATGGCTTTCCAGACTGTTCATATCATTGTGTCTGTAAGCACGGAATTTTCCTGAAGCTAAAAAGGTAGCATCCAGCATAGAAGCATGCGAAAGCTTATCGATAA
>DASRVI010000258.1:0-21490 GCA_035655135.1 Acidobacteriota bacterium
AGAGAATTTGGAGAGTTGAAACAGGCTAATATTTTAGCCAAGGAGATATATACGAGAAGAAAAGAAGAGGAAATCAAGACCACCAAACAGCTTCTGAAATTAACCGAAGACGTATGCAGATGGAGGCCTCAGAAAGGAAAAACCCATCCCGCAGCACGGGTGTTTCAAGCTCTGCGCATAGAAGTCAATCAGGAACTGCAAAATTTAGATAATTTTTTGATAAAAATATTCAAATTGACTCCCAAAGACACCCGCACCGTGGTGATATCTTTTCATTCTCTTGAAGACAGGATTGTGAAGCACACCATGAAAAAATGTGCTTCCTCCAAGTTAGATCCTCCTTTAATCACCATATTGACCAAAAAACCGGTCACTCCCACCAAAAAAGAGGTGGAATCAAATTTCAGAGCCAGGTCTGCCAAATTGAGGGCTTCAAGGAATCTATAATGGTACGAAAAAAGCTTAAAAAGAACACGGTCATTCGCGCTGTGGTTTTTACTGTGGTGATAACTCTCATCCTGACTTTTTACATTTGGCGTCAGGCTGAATCAGTAAAAATGGGTTATGCCATAAAGGATTTGGAAGAAGACGTGATCCGGCTCCAAAAAGAAGTTGAAACATTAGAAGCTGAAAAGACCTCTCTTCTTTCTCTTGACAGGGTGGAAAAAAAAGCCAAGCAAAAGCTGGGCCTCAAAGAACCTGACGAAAAACAATTGATATATGAAGACTTTGGAAATTCAAACAAATGAATACAAATGCAGTTAAAAAAACAAAGAGAAGAACCCTATTCATGGTCTTTCTTTTCACTCTTTGGTCTTCAGTGATTGCTTTCCGTCTGGTTGACCTGCAAATCATAAACCATAAAGAACTAAAGAGACAGGTCCAAAGACAAAACCAAAACCAGGATGACATCATCCCTCAGAGAGGGACTATTTATGACCGGAATGGAAATCGGTTGGCCTGCAGTGTTCCAAGAGCTTCTGTGTTTTACTCCACCGTGGCTGAAGAACCTTTAGAAACACAGTTCCAAAGAATCAACCAGCTTAAAAAAATTTTAGGAATTTCTTGGAAAAAAGTCACAAACATAAAAGAACAGATAAAAGATGATGATCCTTTTATTTACGTAAAACGAAAAATCGAGCCTGAAAATGAGGAGTTGCTCAGAAGCATGGACCTCAAAGGCGTGCATATGCTTGAGGAATCCAAGCGCTTTTATCCCCATGGAGATCTGGCTTCCCATTTGATAGGAAGAGTGGATTTTTCTGAAAAAGGAATCAGTGGAGTCGAACTCGAATTCAATTCCCTGCTCAGAGGGGAAAAGGGAATCATGCTGAATTATAAGGACGCAAGAAGAAAAGAATACAGCTTCCAAATCTTAAAGCAGGCCGAACCAGGAAAAGACCTTATTCTCAGTATTGACGAGACCATCCAGTACATTGCTGCAGAAAACCTCAAAAGTGCTGTGCTTGATTCTAAAGCTGCCTGGGGAACCATCATTGTCTCTAGTCCCCGAACAGGAGAAATCCTGGCTATGTCCAGCTATCCTGAAAGTGACCTCAATAAACCTTTAACTGATGTTCATATGCTCTTTTCAAATAAAGCCATCCATCATGTCTTTGACCCAGGATCCACCTTTAAAATAGTCACCTTTTCTGCAGCCATTGAATCCAATAAAATTCCTCATTCAGAAACTTTTGACTGCAGCAAAGGCTATATTAGAGTCGCCAATAAAACTTTTCATGATCATCATCGGTACGAGCTTCTTTCTTTTCCTGAGGTCATTATCCATTCCTCTAATGTGGGAACCATACAAGTAGGTCAGCTGGTGGGAGAACGCCTCCTCTACGAAAAAATAAAATCATTTGGTTTCGGCAAAAAAACCGGCATAGAACTCCCGGCTGAACAGGTGGGTATACTTCATCCTGTGGATAAATGGAGCCGGCTGTCATTACCGTCCCTCTCTATAGGATATGAGATTTCTGTTACAGCCCTCCAGCTTTTAAACGCTTTGAATGTCATTGCCAACAACGGGGTTCAAATCCCTTTCACTATCATAAAAAAAGGAGAATATCCTGATTCAATCCCAACAAAAGAAAATCCAATCCCTCACAGAGTCATTGAAGAAAAAACGGCTCTCCAATTAAAAGATATGCTGAAAAGAGTGGTGAACGAAGGCACAGGCAGGTCTGCCCAAATCAAAGCCTATCAAGCAGCTGGAAAAACAGGGACTGCTCAAAAAATCGATCCTCAAACCGGCCGCTATACCTCTGGGGCTCACACTTCTATTTTTATGGGTTTTGTGCCTGCCGACGATCCTGCTTTGTCTATGATTATTGTGATTGACGACCCAAAAGGCCTCTATTATGGGGGCCAGGTCTCAGCGCCTGTATTCAAAGAAACCGCTGTAAAAGCGCTTCGGTACCTGGGAATTCCCCCCAAAGCTGAATACGTTCGACCCATCATCACAGCTCAAAATGTAAATAAAGGAAAAACATGATCGTTAAAGAGCTGAGTAAGAATATTCCAGGGCTTCACATTAGCGGACCCTTGGATCAAAAAATCACTGGGATTGCTTATTCTTCTCAAAAAATCAAACCGGGTTTTTTATTTGCTGCTCTCAAGGGAGAAAAACACAATGGATTTGATTTTATTCCAGATGCCCTTAAAAAAGGAGCTGCGGCTGTTTTGTCTGAAAGGGAAAAGCCAGAAGGATTTAAAAAGACCTGGCTCAAATCCCAGGATGCCCGCCTGGCTTTAGCTCTGATCTCTGCTGAGTTCTTTGATCACCCTTCCCAAAAAATGAAAGTCATTGGTATAACCGGCACTAAAGGAAAAACCACAGTGACCTATCTCATGGAGGAGATGTTAAAGAAAGCAGGATGTTTCCCGGGAGTCATAGGAAGCATATCCTACAAAGGGCCTCAATTCATAATTCCTGCTGAAAGAACCACTCCAGAAGCTCCGGATATAGATGCGCTTCTTCAACAAATGCTGAATCAGGGGACCACTCACTGCGTTATGGAGGTTTCTTCCCATTCCATAGAAATGAAAAGAATAAACGGGATTGATTTTGATGTCACAGCCTTCACAAACCTTAGTGGAGAGCATCTGGATTATCATAAATCTCTTGAAAATTATTACAAAGCTAAGAAAAATCTATTTCTAACCGCTCACAAAAGCTCACCAGTGATCAATTCAGACTCATTATGGGGGCAGAAGCTTATATCAGAGCTATCCAGACAAGCTCTGAGTTTCGGATTTAATGAAAAAGCAGATGTTTTCCCCAGCTGGTATAGATTCAGTCCCCATGGCATCAAGTCCCAAATTAAGTCTCCTAAGGGAACAATAGAGGTGAATTCTCCACTTCTTGGCAAGCCCAATCTTTACAACATACTCACGGCTGTGTCTTCGGCCTTAGCCTTAGAACTTCCTGTTCAATTCATAGAACAGGGAGCTGCTTCTCTTCAAGGTGTCCCAGGCAGATTTGAGAAAGTTCCCAATGACCTGGGACTTCATCTTTTTGTGGACTATGCCCACACAGATGAAGCTTTAAAAAACCTCCTTGAAACCGCAAGAGATATCAGCTCAAGCCGAATCATTCTGGTTTTTGGAGCTGGAGGAGATAGAGATAAATCAAAGAGATCCAGAATGGGGGAAGTGGCAGGAAATACAGCCCACTGGACCATCATCACTTCAGATAACCCGCGATCTGAAGATCCCATGGATATTATTTCAGATATTGAAAAAGGGATTAAAAAAACAGGAACCAAAAAATATGAAATCATACCGGACAGAAGAAAAGCGATCCGAAAAGCCATATCTATGGCAAACAAAGGAGATTATGTTCTCATCGCAGGAAAAGGACATGAAAAATTTCAGATCATAAAAGACAAAGTCATCCCTTTTGACGACGTTCAAGTGGCAAAGGAGGAGGCAGAGAAAACAAGGCAAAATAAAAATGGCTGAACTTCGACTAAGTGAACTGGCAGAGAAGATGAATGGAACCATTTTACAGGGGGACCCTTCATCTAAATTCAGCAACTTTAGTATAAACTCAAGACAAATCAAAAAAGGAAGCCTGTTTTTTGCCCTTAAGGATAAAAGAGACGGACATGACTTTATCCCTGATGCGGTCAAAAACGGAGCCAAAGGGGTGGTGGTTTCCGAACAAGTGCCCTTTGTGGATGAAAAGACCGCTTATATCAAAGTGGGTCATACTTTGGATTCCCTTCAAAGACTGGCACATCAAGTTCTTCGGGATTATCCCGTTCGAGTGATTGGAATCACGGGTAGCACAGGAAAAACCACCACTAAAGAATTCACAGCCTCTCTTCTTAAAAGCAAACACCATGTTCTTAAATCCCAGGGAAATTTCAACAACCATATAGGTCTTCCTCTTTCCCTTCTTAAATTGAATAAAAAACACCGCACAGCTGTGCTTGAATATGGGATGAGTCATTCTGGAGAGATCTCAACCTTAACCCGCATTGCCCGTCCGGATGTGGCGGTGATCTGCAATGTTTATCCCGTGCACATGGAATTTTTTGAAAACATACACGAAATAGCTGCGGCAAAAAAAGAAATCTTAGACGGCATGAATCCAAACGGGAGAGCTGTTTTAAACGGAGATCAACCTCTTGTGCTGGGCATGATAAAATCGCTTAAAAAAAGTCCTGTGCTTTTTGGGCTTACAGACAAGTGTGATGTGAGGGCTTATAATATTCAGATCCATTCCTTAGAAAAGATGTCCTTTGATTTCCTTTATAAAGGCCATGAAGCCAGAACAACCATTCCCTTTTCAAACAGAGGATATCTCTATAATTTTCTGGCAGCTGCTGCCACGGCTTCTGTCCTGTCTGTCCCTTTTGAAAAAATCCTCAAAACAGGAAGAAAGCTCAGCCCCCCTGATAAAAGAGGGGAAGTCCTATCTTTACCCAATAATACAAAAGTCATCAATGATACCTATAACTCCAATCCAGCAGCATTGGAGGAAGCCCTGAAAAGCCTCTCTGTGCAAAAGGGAGGAAGAAGGGTCGCAGTGCTGGGCGACATGCTGGAATTAGGAGAAAAACAAATAGCCTATCACACCGCAGCCGGAAAATCAGTGGTGGAAAATAAAATAGACCTCCTGATCACTGTAGGTCCTCTGGCTAAATACATAGCGGAAGGCGCTTTGATATCGGGCATGACTCCTGAAAACATTATTTCCTTTGAGCAGTCTGAAGAAGCCGCTGATAAAATTCTCTCTCTTTTAAATAAAAATGATTTTATTCTCATCAAAGGATCTAGAGGAGTCAAAACTGAAAAAATAGTCAACGTCTTAAAAAAGGAAGGAAAATAAAGTGCTCTATTTACTTCTTGTTCCGCTGAAAAAAGTTTTCATGTTTTTCAATGTGTTCCGCTATATCACGGTAAGAACAGCTATGGGCGGAATAACAGCGCTTCTCATCACCATGATCCTAGCCCCCTTGATGATAAAATTTTTGAGAAAACATCAATTCGGGGAGACCATCAGAGATATGGGTCCCAAAACCCACCTCACAAAAAAAGGAACCCCGTCTATGGGGGGAGTTTTGATTATTGGAGCCACAGCTGTTTCAACTCTCTTATGGGCTGATTTAAGCAATTTGTACGTATGGCTGGCTATGGCAACCATGCTCTTATTCGGAGGATTGGGGCTGCTGGATGATTACCTTCAAATCAGAAAAAACAAATCCAAAGGATTGATCGCAAGATATAAAATCATATTCCAAATTATTTTTGCGGCTGCAGCTGGATTGGTTCTTTTTTATATAGGCCTTGGAGGAGATTTCAACCTGCACCTCACTATGCCTTTTTTCAAGAAGTGGACGCCGTATTTAGGAATGCTGTATATACCCTGGATCATGCTGATCATGGTCAGCTCTTCCAATGCGGTTAATCTTGCGGACGGGCTGGACGGGCTGGCCATAGGACTGACTTTAATCAGCGCTTCCTCATTCACGGCTCTTTCCTACATAGCTGGGCACGCTCTGTGGTCCCAATATCTAAACATACCTCCTGTCCCTCAAGCTGCAGAACTCACCATCCTTCTGGGCTCTTTATCCGGAGCCTGTCTTGGATTCTTGTGGTATAACTGTCACCCCGCAGAAATTTTCATGGGAGATGTGGGCTCTCTCTCTTTGGGAGCCACCATAGGGATCGTGGCTATCATGATCAAACAAGAATTCCTGCTTTTTATGGTAGCTGGAGTGTTTGTGATTGAAGCTCTTTCGGTCCTGATCCAGGTAAGTTACTTTAAACTCACAGGAGGAAAAAGAGTTTTTAAGATGACTCCTCTGCACCACCATTTTGAACTCATGGGATGGTCAGAACAAAAAATAGTAGTCAGATTCTGGATCGCAGGAATCATATTCGCTCTTTTCAGTCTGACCACTCTGAAATTAAGATAAAAATGGAACTAAAAAACAAAAAAGTTCTGGTAGTCGGATTCGGGAAAACAGGGAAAGCTGTGTGTGATTTCCTTTTGCATCAGAACACACCCCTAAACATAAAAGTCAGTGAATCAAAAAACAGCCCCAAATTAAACCGAGAAATAAAATCCTATCAGAAAAAAGGAATCGAATTTGAAACTGGAGGACACAAACTCCAATCATTCCTGGATTCAGACCTGATTATCCCCAGTCCAGGTGTCCCTCCTATCTCTCCTATTCAAGAAGCAAAGAAAAAAGGGATTCCCGTCTTTTCCGAAGTGGAGCTTGCCTCCCGCTTTTTAAAAGGTCAAATCATCGGCATAACTGGATCCAATGGCAAATCCACAGTGGCTTCTTTGGTTTACAGCATACTTAAAGAAGGAGGACTTCCATCTTGTTTAGCTGGAAATATAGGAACTCCCCTAATCAGTTTTGTGGAGAAAAGTTCTAAACAGGATATCTTTGTTACTGAATTATCCAGTTTTCAGCTGGAATATATTGAAAGATTGGCTCCTGATGTCTCAATTATCCTTAATATCACCCCGGATCATCTGGACTGGCATGGAAGCTTCTTATCCTATATGAAGGCCAAAGCAAACCTGCTGAAAAATCAGAAAAAAAATCAAGTGGCTGTGCTCAACAGAGATGATCCCCGTGTGTGGTCTTTAAGAAAAAAAGGGCCAGCAAAAATAGTCTCCTTCAGCATGAAACCCAGAGCCTCCAGCACCTGCTTTCGCAAAAACCAGTGGATTTTGCTCAAAAACACTTCAGAGCAGAAAATCATCAACATCAAAGATATCCCTTTAAAAGGCATTCATAACCAAGAAAATGTGATGGCTTCAATTTTATCAGGGCATATTTTTCATGTCCCTGTGGAAAAAATCAGGAAAACCATCATGGATTTCAAAGGACTGGAACACCGGCTGGAAAAAGTCTTGTCTCTAAAAGGAGTGGATTTTTACAATGACTCTAAAGCCACCAACATAGACGCGGCTTTAAAGTCCCTAATGAGCTTCAATAAAAAAGTAATCTTGATTTTAGGAGGGAGAGACAAGGGAGGTGACTTCAGCCGGCTGAAAAATGAAATAAGAAAACGGGTCAAAAAGGTCATTGCCGTGGGAGAAGCCAGGAAAAAGATAATCAAAGCCCTTGGCAAAGACGCTGAAGTGACACAAGCCTCATCCATAAAGGAAGCTGTGGAAATGGGCTTTGAGAATTCAAAATCTGGAGAAGTGGTTCTTTTAGCCCCGGCCTGCACCAGTTTTGATATGTTTGAAAATTTTGAACACAGGGGGCGAATTTTTAAAGAAGAAGTGAAAAAACTTTCTGAAAAAATAAAAGGAATCAAGACTTAAATGGAATCATTTAAACGCTTTGGTTTTGACAAAACCCTGTTCATCACCACTCTTATACTGGTGACCTTTGGCCTTATCATGGTTTACAGCTCCTCAGCGGTCCAGTCTAATGAAAAATTCGGCCATTCTTTTTACTTTCTTATCAATCAATCCGTGGGCACGGTGCTGGGCCTTATCTTAATCCTGCTTATTGTGTCCATGAAGCCTGCTTTTTATCAAAATGCCATCTTTATTTATGGACTTCTGATCCTCACTCTCGCGCTTCTGGTTTTGTGCTTTGTGATGCCCGAAGTCAATAACACCAACCGCTCTATCCATATGCTCGGCTTCAGGTTCCAGCCTTCCTCGCTGGCTAAACTTAGCCTGGTTTTATTCTTAGCTTCCTATCTCAGCCGAAAAAAGGAAAAACTCCATCAAATAAAAACACTGATCATCCCAGTAGTCGTGTTGTTTATTTTAATACTCTTGATCCTAAAGGAACCTGATTACAGCACTTCTCTGGTTGTGCTTTTGATAGGATCCATCATGCTTTTTATCGGCGGGGTGAGATTAGATAAGCTGCTTGTGGTAGGTCTTCTTTCTGTGCTTCTTTTTGCGTTTTATCTTTTCCAGGCAAATTACAGAATAGACAGATGGAATTCGTATATCTCTCCTTCTAATGACCTCCTGGGAAGCGGTTTTCATGCCTATCAGTCCAAACTGGCTGTAGGTTCCGGAGGTATTGTAGGGGTCAGCATAGCCCAGAGCACTCAAAAGCTTTTCTTCCTTCCCTGCGCTCATACGGATTATATTTATGCCATTATCGGAGAAGAATTAGGATTGATTGGCACTATGGGTGTGCTTCTGCTTTTCGGAATCATTTTGTGGAGGGGCATGGTCATATCCAGAAGAGCGCCCAACCAATTCAGCTGTCTTCTGGCAGCAGGCCTTTCCATTGCTGTCTTCTCTCAAGCTCTGCTTAATATAAGCATTGTGCTCGGGCTGCTTCCCGCCACCGGACTAACTCTTCCTTTTTTAAGTTATGGACGTTCTTCTCTGCTGTATATGCTGGTCAGTATTGGAATCATTCTTCATATTTCACAAAGAAAAAAGGGGTACAACAGGAAATGATGAATCAAAGGGTCATAATTTCAGGCGGCGGAACAGCTGGTCATATCTATCCCGCTCTAGCTTTAGGAAAAAAATTGACCCAGCAGAACATAAAAATCACTTTTGTGGGAACCACCCGAAGACTCGAACAGTCCATCATGAAACATTATGGTGCGGATTTTATTCCTTTGAAAATAGAAGGCCTTAAAGGCAAAGGATTTTTAATCATCAAATCCCTTTTTATTCTTCCTTATTCATTTATTAAATCTCTGCTGATTGTCATCCAGATGAAGCCATCTCTTGTGATAGGAATGGGAGGCTACAGCTCTGGGCCTGTGGTCCTCATTTCCTCTCTTATCGGAATACCCTCCCTCATCATGGAACAGAACCTCCGGCCAGGGCTCACCAATAGAATTCTTATTCCTTTTGTTCAAAAAGCTGTAGTGGCTTTTAGAAAATCTCTTCCTGAGTTTAAAGGAAAGGGAGAATTTTTGGGAAATCCAGTGAGGGAAGAATTCTATTCATTAAAACCCAAACAAAGAGACGAACATCTTACTGTTCTTGTTTTTGGAGGAAGCCAGGGATCTCATTTCCTGAATAAAAACATAATCAAAAGCCTTCCTCTGTTAAAACAACTCAAAAACGAACTTAAAATATTTCATCAAACAGGAGAAAAAGACTTTGGCTGGGTCAAAGAAAATTATGAACGGAGTGGTTTTGAAAACCATCAAGTATCTGCCTTTTATTTCGACATATACAAATATTTTGAGAGATCTGATTTGATTGTGTGCAGAGCTGGAGCCACCACCATGGCTGAGCTTATTGCAGCCCAGAAACCCGCAATTCTGGTTCCTTTTTCACACTCTACTGAAAACCATCAATTATTAAATGCCAGAGAGCTGGAGAGAATCAAAGGAGCCCAAATCATTCTTGAAAAAGATTTTACTCCCCAAATATTTTTATCTAAAATCAAATATTTTATTGAAAACAAGAATAAACTTAACCAGATGGAGGAAAATCTCAAAAAATTAAAAAAAGAAAACCCAGTGGAAAAAATCACAGAACTCTGCATAGAGCTCATGAAAAAAAATAAAAGGAGGACACAAATTGATTAAGCGCACTCACAGAATGCTAAGGCACATTCATATGGTCGGAATCGGAGGGACTGGAATGAATGGGATTGCTGAAATCCTCCTCAATCTGGGCTATAAAGTATCAGGTTCAGATCTTGTTTCCCAGGAATCAACCCAGCGTCTCTCTAAATTAGGAGCTGATATCAATATAGGACATAAAGGCGGACTGGTGAAAGGAGCGGATGTGGTGGTGATATCTTCAGCAGTCAAACAGGATAACATAGAAGTCCAAGAAGCCAAGAAACTAAAAATACCTGTGATCCCAAGGGCTGAAATGCTGGCAGAACTGATGCGCTTAAAAAACAGCATTGCTGTCACCGGCTCTCACGGGAAAACATCCACAACTTCTATGATCGCCCAAGTTCTGGAAAACGGAGATCTTGATCCCACCATCATAGTAGGGGGGCGCCTGAACACCATCGGCGCGCATGCCAAACTGGGAGAAGGGGAGTTTATAGTGGCTGAAGCAGACGAAAGCGACCGGTCCTTCCTTTATTTATCTCCTTACATAGCTGTGCTGACCAATCTGGATGAAGAACATCTGGACCAATACAAGACAGTTGAAGAAATAAAAATAAACTTTATAAATTTCGCCAATAAAGTTCCTTTTTACTCTCCGGTGATATTGTGCCTTGATGATTCCAACCTTCAAAGCCTCATTCCTGAGCTGGAGAGAAAAATCGTGACTTATGGTTTTTCAGCCCAGGCCGATATTTATGCCGCAGACCAGGAGTTTGAACATTTCTCAAGCACCTCAACACTTCACTATAAAAACAAAAAATTGGGTGCGCTCAAACTCAATGTTCCTGGCGTTCACAGCATTTATAACGCCATGGCTGCTGTAGCCGTAGGGATTAATCTCGATATTCCTGTTCCCACTATCCTGGAAGCTTTAGAGAATTATCAGGGAATCGGCAGACGCTTTGAACTGAAAGAAAAAATCAAGGATATTATGGTGGTCGAAGATTATGCCCATCATCCCACTGAAATCATAAAAACCCTGGAAGCAGCTAAGCAGGGATGGATGCGGAGAACACTGGTGGTCTTCCAACCTCACCGGTATTCCCGTCTCTCCCTTCTGATGGAAGAGTTCGCCACTTCATTCAATCAGGCAGATGTCCTTATCACTTCTGAAATATATCCAGCCGGCGAAAATCCTATTCCTGGTATTTCCGGGGAGAAACTTTATGAGGAAATACAGCGGTTTGGGCATAAAAATGTGTATTTTGAACCAGAACTCAAAAAAATACCGGAGCGTGTGGCTGAGCTGTCACTTCCCAAAGATATGATATTAGTCCTGGGAGCAGGCAGTATTTCTGGAATCATCCCCGACATCATTAAAAAACTGAGAGGTGAAAAATAAAATGGCCTCTAATTTGAATCCCGCACTCAGGCAGAAATTGAATCCTCTTTTATCTCAACCCTATTTCCGAAGTGAAGCCAAAAAAGTCAAATCAAATAAAATTAAAAGAAAAATCAAGCTTGGACCCAAACACATCATCCTCAGTTTTCTTCTCCTAATGGGTCTATTCTTTCTTATACAGCAGACCTATTTGTTTCTTATCACCTGGGATAAACTGGAAGTCAATAAAATTGAAATAAAAAGCACCAAACCAGAGTTAAAATATTCAATCCAGAATAAGTTTGAAGGAAAAAGATTAGGAAATTTACTACTTCTGGATATAGAGAGAATGCAGAAAGCAATCAAAACTCACACCTGGATCAAAGATGTTCATATTAAGAAAATATTTCCCTCTACTGTGAACCTAGAAATCATAGAAAGAATCCCCCTTGCTGTGATAAAAAAAGACCGGTACTACCTAATAGACCGAGACGGAATCCTGCTTCAGCCTGTGGATCCGGCTGAACAAAAAGAACTCCCCCTTATCACCGATGAGAACGCTTTTAAATCTGGGTTTGAGGATAAATTTAAACTGGCATTAAGATGCCTGGAAAGCTTTTCTCCAGAACAGAGAGAGCTCATCAAAATAATCGATCTATCAAAATACAAATGCGTTTCAATTAAACTCAAACAAATTTCTCCCTGGCTTATATTGGGAGATAATGATTTCTCAATAAAAATTCAAGAATACCTGGACAGGCAATCTTATCTCGCCAAATTTGGAGAAATAGAAAGTATCAATATGCGGTTTAGTGACCGTTATATACTCACTCCGAGAAAAAAAACACTGGATAACCGCGTATTTAGGTCTGAGAAGGAGGGAAGCTGATGCCAAAAAATGGATATATAGTAGGGATTGATATCGGGACAAAAAAAATAACAGCACTTATCGGAGAAGTCACAGAAGGGAAAAAAATTGAAATCATCGGGATAGGAACAGCAAATTCCAGGGGATTGAGAAAAGGAGTCGTGGTCAATCTTGATGCCACCGTAGAAGCCATAAAAAAAGCCCAGGAAGAAGCCGAATTAATGGCTGGATTCGAAATTGACTCTGCCTATATTGGTATTTCCGGAGCTCATATAAAGAGTTTCAACAGCAGAGGTGTGATTGCTGTCTCAGGAAAGAACAGAGAGATAATCCGGGAAGACATAAGAAGAGTCATTGAACAATCCAAAGCTGTTTCCATTCCCCCTGATAGAGAAATCATTCACATCATTCCTCAAGAATATGTGGTGGATGAACAAGACGGAATCAAATATCCCCTAGGAATGAGCGGGATTAAATTAGAGGTCAATGTCCACATCGTCACAGGTGCCATCACATCAGTACAAAATCTTAAGACATGTATCTCCCGAACAGGAATCGGAATAGAACAAATTGTGCTGAACCAGATCGCAACCAGCCAATCTGTTCTCACCCATGATGAGATGGAACTGGGAGTGGGATTGATCGACATCGGGGGAGGAACCACAGAAATAGCTATATTTGAAAGAGGAAGCCTGTGGTACACATCGGTTATTCCCATTGGTGGTGATAACTTCACCAATGATATCGCAGTCGGGCTTCGCACCCCTATTCCTGAAGCTGAAAAAATCAAGAAAAAATTTGGATGTGTTTCTAGTCCCCTGGTGGATGAACAGGACACCATAGAAGTTCCTTCAGTGGGCCGCGGAAAAAAGGCCAGGGTTCTCTCAAGGCAGCTTCTGGCTGAAATCATTCAGCCCAGGGCTGAAGAGATATTCCGTCTTGTTGATAACGACATTAAAAGAATGGGATATGAAAAATCATTGAATTCAGGAATTGTCCTTACTGGAGGCACTTCTCTATTGGAAGGTCTTGAAGAAATCGCAGAAGGAGTTTTTGACCTGCCAGTGAGAAGAGGAGACCCCGGAGGAGCTGGGGGCCTGGTGGACAGAGTCAACACTCCTGATTATTCCACTTCAGTAGGACTTTTACTTCATGGATTCAATAAATGGAAAGAAAAAGGATTCTCAAAAGATAAAAAGAAAGGCTTCTGGGCCAAACTCAAAGATTGGCTCAAAGAAGCATAGGAGGTAAACATGAGTGAGGAACAAAAAAACAAACTAAAATTTCATCTAGTTGATGAAAGCCCTGGAGCAAAAATCAGGGTTATTGGAATCGGGGGCGGCGGAGGCAATGCAGTCAACCGCATGATAGAGTCAAAAATTGACGGCGTGGAATTCATTGCTGTCAATACCGACCTTCAAGCCCTCAACAGCAACAAAGCCGGAACCAAGGTCCAGATAGGAAACAAACTCACCAAAGGGCTGGGGTCAGGAGGACGGCCTGATATTGGTCGGGAAGCAGCCATGGAGGATACTGAGAAAGTCATCGAACTCCTGGAAGGGGCAGACATGGTCTTTTTAACCGCCGGCTTGGGTGGAGGAACAGGGACAGGTGCAACTCCGGCTCTAGCTAATCTCGCCTCTGAAATGGATGTTCTGGCTATCGCCATTGTCACTCTTCCCTTTAATTTTGAAGGGAAAATCAGGGCAGACCAGGCTGATGAAGGACTTGAAGAACTCAGGTCAGCCGTGGACACTGTGATTTCAATCCCCAATGAAAGACTTCTTGAAACAGTGAATTTAGACACATCCATGCAGGAAGCTTTTAAAATGGCTGATGACATTCTCCGTCAGGCGGTTCAAGGTATCTCAGACTTGATCACAAAACCCGGCTTGATCAATCTTGATTTTGCTGATGTCAAATCCATCATGAAAGGAATGGGGATGGCTTTTATGGGCACTGGAATGGCTTCAGGAGAAAACAGAGCTCTGGATGGAGCTCAAAAAGCAATCTCCTCGCCTCTTCTGGTCGACACTTCTATATCTGGAGCCCAAGGTGTGCTGATCAACATTACAGGAGGAAAAGATATCCGGCTGCACGAGGTCTCTAAAGCATCTGAGCTGATTCACCAAAAAGCTCACCCAGATGCCAATATTATATTCGGAACCGTTATAGATACCTCTATGAAAGAAACTGTTAAAGTCACTGTGATCGCCACTGGATTCGAGGAAAGAGCAGAACATGAACAGATCACTCCTCAAGAACTAGTCTCTCATCCTGCAAACCAAACACCGCCTCCTTTTGAAGTTCCCCAGGAAACACCTCCTTATGTATTCCGGCCAAGGGGAAACCGGGTTGTGGATGAATCTCCAAAAACCAATTGGGAAAAAAGATGGGACTCTTATGACACCCCATCTTTTATCAGAAAAAACAAAGAGAGATCCATAGGAAAATCCCCGCATGATATCAGCTGACCTTATTGTTGCCGGATGCGATCAACTCCTCACCTGCAGAGGACCAGCGCCTAAAAGAAAAGACAGCCTCAAAGAATTGGGACTGATCGAGAACGGCAGCATCGCCTCCAAAAACGGAAAGATTGTTTTTGTTGGCAGTGAAAAAGAATTAAAAAGAAAAGTCACCAAAATGCCGGGATGCACTCAAATAGACGGCAAAGGATACACTTGTCTTCCTGGACTTGTGGACTCCCATACCCATCTTCCATTTGCTGGAAGCCGGGAACAAGAGTTTCTTCTTCGGCTGAAAGGCGCTTCCTATCTTGAGCTGGCTGAAAAGGGAATGGGAATACAAAGTACTGTGCAGAAAACAAGGAAAGCATCTAAAAATGAGATTTTATCTCTTTGCCTGAAAAGGCTTGACACCATGCTCCTTCACGGCACCACCACAGTGGAAGCAAAAAGTGGATACGGACTCAATCTGAAAGATGAAATAAAGCAGCTTGAAGTTCTCAAACAAGCTGACAAATCCCACCCTGTGGATATCATTTCCACTTTTATGGGAGCCCATGAAGTGCCCAAGGAGTATCAAAACAAAAAGAATGAATACATAAAACTCCTTACTCAAAAAATCATCCCGGAGGTTAAGAAAAAAAATTTGGCAGAATTTTTTGATGTGTTCTGCGAACAAGGTGTTTATTCAATCCAGGAGACAAAAACCTTGATTCGCACGGCAAAAAAAGCAGGATTTAAAATAAAAATCCACGCGGATGAATTCACATCTCTGGGGGGCGCCCAGCTGGCTGCTGAGGAAAAAGCAACATCTGCTGAACATTTGATCGCCATAAATGAAAACGGCATTCAAAAAATCTCAAAATCCTCCTCAGCAGCCGTTCTGCTCCCTGGTGTCCCGTTCTTCCTTATGCAGAACAAAAGGGCGCCCGCCCGGAGTCTTATCGATTCTGGAGCTGCTGTGGCTCTGGCCACAGATTTCAATCCAGGAAGCTCCATGACTGAGTCTCTTTTTTTTATCATGCAGTTAGGGGTCTACACCATGAACATGAGTGTGGAAGAAGCCATCAATGCCGTAACCCTGAATGCCGCTTATGCAGTGGACCGACATAAACAAGTGGGGAGCCTGGAGGAAGGCAAAAAAACGGACCTGATTCTCTGTGAGGCTCCCAATTATCCCTATCTTGTTTATCACTTCGGGGTCAATCCTGTGACACATGTGATCAAAAACGGGAAAGTGGTAGTGAAAAATCGCATTATTCAATAAATCATCATACAGAAATTCAGATATGGCTTAGCTCTCGGATAGATTTTTAACGCCATTCTCCTTCGTTTTTCTCGGCGCTTCCGTAACTCCCCCCGTCCGTGGGTCAAACATACTCAGCGTCCAGCTTCGCCGGATTCCCTCGAAAAGCCTCATCCGAAGGCTAAATCTATCATGTCGCTGCAACCACCTCTGAATTTCAATATATCGTATTTTGATTTCATTTTTCAAGCAAAGGTTTGATCCATATTTCCCGGAAATAAATCCGGTTCCCTTGACCCCAGCTTTCGCCCGGATGGACCTGGACTCCAATGAATCCCTCTTCAGGCACTCTAAATTCGCCATCCTTTGATTCATCCTGAAACTCAACCACATCTTTTCCGTTTAAGTTGACTTTGATGAGTGGAGGCTGGCCCTTGATGCTGACAAGGATCTGGTTGTAAGAATCCTTCTTCCACATCTCTTTCCCTTTCCCCATCAGGTCTGTAATCTATGGTGATTTGATAAGAGAGCACATGCTGTCACCGCTGTATTCTGTTAGTTTGCGCCATCCTTCCAGATTTCTATCATTGAATATTTTTAAAGATTTTTTTCATTTCGCTTTCATTTCCTCTATAAGGCTCTGGGCTTTGGCTGCAGCCAGTTTCCCGAGACGGACACATACTTTTGAGCTGGTTCCCGGAGTTCGGATATTCTCGCATTTTAAGGGTGCTTGAGACTGCCACCATTTCCAGTACTCATTCACTGCTGCACTGCACTTGCTCTTGCCGCTGTTTCTGTTTTCTCCGATCTCCCCAGCGGCAAATCCCAACCCCATAAATCCCCGAAGCAGAAAACATAAAATCCCTTCGATTGAGGTCTATTTTTTTATTCAATCCCATTTTTACCTCCTCCTTGAGATTAACCTGGATTATTCAGTCATCTTATTATACACAACTCAATGCCTATTTCATCAAAAAAACAACCCTGCTGATTCACAGGATGAGATTGCTTCGTCACTTCGTTCCTCGCAATGACCTCTTTTTAAGAACTTAATCCTGCTGATTCACGACAAAAATTTCCGCGTCATTGCTAGCGACCGTAAGGGAGCGCGGCAATCTCATATGGATACGAAGAATGATGAGATTACCACGTCGCTTCGCTCCTCGTAATGACATCTAATCTATTATAATAAGGTCGTCACTTAAAATAGCGGTCCCACATCCGATACTGAATAGCTTCTGAGATATGCGCTGAACTCAGTTCCTCTGTATCTTCCAAATCAGCAATAGTCCGAGATACTTTTAGAACCCTGTCATAAGCTCTTGCACTAAAACCCAGTTTATCCACAGCCATATGCAGAAGCTCTTCCCCTTTTTCATCCGGCCTGCAGAACTGCTTCAATTCCTTGACTCCCATTTCTGCATTACAAAAAATTTTCTTGCGTCTGAAGCGTTTGAGCTGTCTGTTTCTGGCCTTGACCACTCTTTTTCTCACTCTTTCTGAAGGTTCGCCTTCATCTCTGGAAGATATGTCCTTGAAATTGATTTTGGGCACTTCCAAATAAATATCAATTCTGTCAAGTAAGGGACCAGAAATTTTTGAATAATATTTACTTCTCTGACTATCTGTGCATTCATATTCAGAACCAGGAGAAGTACCGTAAGTGTCTTCACACGGATTCATAGAAGCCACCAGCATAAAAGATGAAGGATAGGTCACAGTCATAGATGCTCTGGATATGGTCACCTGACCGTCTTCCATTGGCTGTCTGAGACTCTCTAGAACTTTTTTTCGAAATTCCGGAAGTTCATCTAAAAACAAAACCCCATGGTGAGCTAAGCTGACATCTCCGGGTTTAGGGATCATACCACCTCCGATCAAGCCAGCATCTGAGGTAGTATGATGAGGAGCCCGAAAGGGCCTATGAACCACAGCTCCTTTATTTTTCAACAGCCCTGAAACACTGTAAATCTGAGTGGTCTCTATGATCTCATCAAATGTCATGGGGGGCATTATGGTGGGCAGACGTCTGGCCATCATGGTTTTTCCAGCACCAGGAGGACCGATCATCAAGACATTATGGCCTCCGGCTGCAGCCACTTCAAGAGCCCGTTTGCAGTGATTCTGTCCTTTGATATCTTTAAAGTCACAGCTCATTTCCTCATCTTTGAGCAGATCTTTCAGGTCTAAGCTTGATGGGTTTATGACGCCATCCTCATTAAGAAGGTTGATGACTTCTGTGATATCGCTCAATGCATAGACATTGATTCCTCTGACCAGAGCTGCTTCTTTTTCATTGGCTTTGGGAATGACAATTCCCTTAAATCCTTTTTTTTGAGCAAGCACGGCTGCGGGCAGTATGCCGTGACCTGGCTTGAGTCTACCGTCAAGAGCTAGTTCACCAGAAAACAAGAAATTCTTTAGATGCTCACTGGGAAACACTTCTTGATGGGCCAAAAGCCCTAGAGCTATGGGCAGGTCAAAAGCAGATCCTTCTTTTTTTCTATCAGCCGGAGCCAGATTGATGATTATTTTTCTTCTTGTGACCGGATATCCACAGTTTTTAAGGGCTGTCTTCACTCTTTCTCTGCTTTCTCTGACTGTCTTATCCGGAAGCCCCACTGTAACAAAATCAGGCACTCCAAAAGCAATATCCACTTCCACTTCGACTAAATAGGCTTCCACCCCATAAAGAGCCGCTCCAGCAATTTTAAACAGCATTGGCCTTTATTTATAATGACGCCAGTCAATGCTCTTCTTTATCAAAAGGAAAAATTTTTTAGGGAAAGAATTTATGTTTTATTTTTTTAGAAACTCTTTGGTCAGTTTATCTACCTGCTCTTCAACATCGCTCGAAGACTGGTATTTTATTTTGGTCACTCTTATCTGTGGGTCCTTTTTTTCTCCAATAAACTCAATGTCTTTTTTTGCTTTTTCTCTCTCTTCAACTGCTTTTTTCATGGCTTCTTTTCTCTTTTCTTTTTCTTCTTTCTCAGGCGCTTTTTTCTCACCAAATATCTTTTCTCTCACTACAGGAACCGTCAGTTTCGCTATCTGCTGAAGAGTTTCAAAGACTCCCTTTCCGTTTATTGCTGAAGATTCAACATAAGGAAGATTCAGAGGATTGAGAAGGCTGTTGAATGTTTCTACGGGAATAAGATTATCCAAATCTCTTTTATTGTACTGAAAAACCAGGGGCATAAAATTCAAATCCACATTATAATCCACCAGGTTTTTTCTTAATCCATCAAAATTTTCCAAGTTGGCATCAAGAAGAGGTATCTGGGAATCAGCCACAAAAACAATGCCGTCAGCCCCTTTTAACACACTTTTTCTTGAGGCTTCATAAAATACCTGACCAGGAACTGTCATGAGCTGAAAATGAACCTGAAACTCATGAATCAAACCTGCCTTTATAGGCAGAAGATCAAAGAATATGGTCCTTTCCACTGGCGTTTCAAGGCATAACAGATCTCCCCTGGAGTCTGGGTCCATTTTACTGAATATGAATCGAAGGTTGGTGGTCTTTCCACTTAGTCCTGGCCCGTAATAGACTATCTTAACAGCAATGCTTTTTGTAGAATGATTAACAAACGCCATGGTTCCTATTTTCTTTTTTTTTAAATTTTTACACAAACCTCAGCTAGAGTCAAACCCTAAAAATTTAAAAATTTTTTTATACTTATTGATGACATTATTCCAAGAATAGTTTTTTTTCACATAGGAACGCCCGTTTTCGCCCATAATTTTTCTCAATTTTTCATCTTTCAAGAGCAGGTCTGTGGTGGCTTCAAACTCTTTATAATTGGAATACCACAAACCTCCATTGCTTTTCCGGCAGTGGTCTTTAAGAGGCTCTGTTCTTCCTTGAACCAGAATAGGAGTCCCTGAAGCCATGGATTCCAACGCAGCCATGCACAGGCTTTCCAAATGGGACGGGTGAACAGTCAAAGCAGCGGCCTGCATGGCTGCATTCTTATCACGGAGAGGAACAAATCCAATATATTTTATATGGGAACAGTCTGGAAGTCCCATCAAAAGTTTCCCTATCAAGACCAGCTTTAACCCAGGTCTATGGCTGGAATATTTCTCAAAATAATGGATCAAATCCTCACATCCTTTTCCCTTTTCAATGCGGCCTGCATACAGGACAAATGGCTGGGTCAGATTATATCTTTCTAAAAAAGAGCTCGCATCCGAAGGCTCTGGAATGTCAATCCCTACTCCCACTACATCCTGAACCTTCCGATTGAAATCAAAATTTTGATACAGCATTCTTTTTTCTGACTCAGTGTTGAATATAAACGCACCTGGTGGATCAAAAACCTCTTTCATTATATCCAGGTGAAGAGGCGGTTCATCATGGGCTGTGGGAACCAGAATTTTAGGTTTGTCTATGCTTTTAAGACCCCAGTAAGTGTTGTAATAAAGATAGGTGAAAAAAATAAACACATCAAATTTATGCTGTTCTTTTTTTAGGGCTTTGATTAAATCCGGACTGTGCGGACCCTGCTGCTCCAGCCATTGGATTTCCTGATCCCGAGAGTGACGATGGGAAAAAATCCAATCAGAATATTGATTGAAAGCTTTGATATCCCTCTGCTGATGAACCTTATAACGCTTAACCTTTACCTTATTCAGCTCTGAGCTTCCTGGGAGATACTCATTTTTCCAGGATATGTAATCTTTGGCTGCGGTAGTGAAAACAGTGCAATTGAATCCTTCTTCTACCAACTTCTCAGCTATCTGTCTGCAGTGAAGCTCTGAACCTCCCATCACTTCTTTTCCATATCTTTGAACCACAAAAGCGATTTTCAAATTTTTTTTCATTTTATTTCTATCTGTCCCAGATCATTCATATACACTAACCTGGACCATTATATAAATAAATCTTTACTCTTAACGAGTCTATTATTTGGTCGCTTCATGTAGCAAAATCTTCAATATATTTCAGTAACTTTTTCTGGGATGGGAGTGATTTGAATTCATTCAGCCTGTGTCTCTGTCCTTGAACAATCTTTTTTCTCAGCTCTTTGTCTTCTTTGATTTTATGGATCAGTTCCCCCAGCTTTCTAAAGTCCTTACTGTTAACCAGCACCCCGGCTTCTTTTAAAGTATAAGGAACAGCTGTACAGTTATAGGCTATGACCGGAAGGTCAAAAATCAAGCTTTCAATAAAAGGCAGTCCAAATCCTTCATGTTCGCTTAAAGAAAGAAACACATCTGAAGCCCGATAAAAGGAAAACATTTCTGAATCCGGAATATGACCGGTAAAAACCACTTCATCCGGCTGAATAAAGAGTTTGTCCATAAATTTAATCAAAGCTTGATAATACTTAGGAAGAGAAGAGGTTTTGCCGATAATGATCAGCCTTATCAAAGGAGATATAAACTTTTTGTAATACTGGACCACCCGTATCAGGTCTTCAATCTTCTTGTTGGGAACGATTCTTCCTACGAATAGAATATTTGTTCTGTCATCATTGTAAAGGTCATAAACAAAGGAGTTGACGGGCTTTTTATATTTTTCAAAATCAATA
>DASRVI010000259.1:0-2182 GCA_035655135.1 Acidobacteriota bacterium
GCAGCAACACCTGCTGCAAGACAGACGACGTGGCCGAATTTTTCAATCTGAGTGGGCAAGCCCAGGGGGCCTGAAAGACTAACAATAGAATCACCTTCATTCAGCAAAGCCAACTTGAGAGTGGTAGCTCCTTTCTCAAAAATGACAACATCAATGCTTCCTTCATTTTCATCCCAATCAGCAATATTGAGTGGAATCCGTTCTCCTTCTTCGTCAATTTTAAGGACAACAAACTGACCTGGTTGGGATTTTTTTGCCAAAATGGGTTCCCTGATTTTGAGCCAATGAATTTTGGGAACTAATTTTTGTCTTTTTATTATTTCATACATTGATCAATCCTATCTATTACCTTAAATTTTAAACTCATATTTGAATTGAATAAGATTTGCCCTCAATTTCTTTATCTTTTTCATAAATAAGAATCTGGGAAAAGTCAATTTCAGGAAATTCAGAGATCAATTTTTCATATTCTTCTTTAGTGATTTCTTCAAAAGGAGCTAGCTGGTAAACGGTATTATCTTTGGGTAAAAAAGTGAGACCACCAATGATATCCCAGTTTTCGTACAGCCAGTTGGCTACTTTTATCCATTCATCATCTTTGGTGAGAATGGTTTGCGAAGGATTATGCTCTGTGTAGTTTTCTTTAACCATCTTCCAGTATTCCAGTTGATCAATGGCGTTCAGGTCTTTTTTGAAAGTTGATTTATCTGGGGCTTTGACTGGAAAATCAAAAACATAGGTGGTTGCTGTAGCTTCAGTTTGTCCAACTTCTGGATGATAGGGAACCTTTTGTTCTCTCAGCATTCTGCAGAGAGGGTCTCCAGCGGATATCCGGATTCTTCTTATATAATAAGGGCTGTGCCTGGGGTGCATTCCCGGAGCTGCGTTGACTAATTGAGAGACTGTTCCGGATGGTTTGACTGAAGTGACTGATGTGGCAGGATTTATGTTTAATTTTTGAGCATATTCTCGGTTTGTTTCCAAGACTTTTTCATAGATTTTTTTTAGAATACGCGGATTGCGGACTGATGGGCAGTCCCATTGCCCTGTGATAGAGACTCCAAGTAAACTTTCTTCTTCGCAATTTATTTTCCATTCCCTGGATATATAGGGGAAATCTGTGAGGCTTGCCTGATAAGTGCCTAAAATGGCAGCTATTTCAGCTTTTTTTAATAAAGTCTGTTCTGTGTCTTCCTGCCGAGCAACAATTTCAGTTAGATTGCAGAACTGTTTATTTCTCAGTGTTATTTCTCCACAAGGATTGGTTCCTGAGGTTTGCAGGTGTTTTTTAAATTTTTTCCATCTTCGCTGGGGCATCTGGTTTTTTAGCCCGGCTCTATTAAAGATACCTCTTTCTCCGGTTCCGCTTTTTGCTAAAGACAGCCATTCTTCCATAAATTTGGCTGCCGAAGGTTTTTTGTTATAGACAGCCGAATTGTTAGCCATGGAACGCTGAGGGTTGGTTATGTAGTAATGGCCGCTTTTTGAATCTCTTATTTTGTCATCCTCTAAATCAGAAAGTGAGATAAGAGCGCTTCTCCTCACTCCCCCCATTTCCACTAATTGTCCAATCTTGCAAATAATGTCATGGACATCCAGGCTGTTGAGCCTATTTCCTTGGTTTTTTAAAATTTTTTTTCTGGTAAAATCCAGAAGTGACATTAATGGTTCTGGTCCGGAGCTGATTCCTCCCATTGTTTTGAGTCGGGCTCCGTAAGGCCTTATTTTAGAGTAATCATATTTAATATCTTTGCCTTCGTACCAGGTTTTTAGCCCTAAGGTTAACGCATCCCCCCATCCTTCTTTGCTGTCTTCAATAACATGGACAGGCTTAGTTTCTCCGGTTTGATATTTTATGATAGGAAGTTGTTGGATATTTTGATTTTCCACTGAAAACCCGACCCCGGCTCCGCACATGAGGAGATACATGATTTCAGCAAAATCTTTGAGTTTATTCGGGGCTATATAGGAACAATTATAGGTAGCCACATTGGTGGCTTTTATGGCCTTACCTGCAGACCAAATGAGGCGCATGGAAGGCATTGCTTTATGGTTGAGGATAAATTCTCTGATTTCTATGTATTTTTCTTCTGTTATTTTATCTCCTAAATTTTCACGCATGAAATTAACGTACCTATCCACGGTTTCAATCCAGGTTTCCCTTCTCTGTTCTTCGGGCAGC
>DASRVI010000260.1:0-11113 GCA_035655135.1 Acidobacteriota bacterium
TAAATGGCTGTGGCGATTCTATTCTGAAATTCATCTTTACTTAAGTTTTTTTCCTCATCAGGATTGGAGAGGAATGCGGTCTCAACCAGAACAGCTGGGCATGCCACCCCAGTTAATACCTTAAACGGAGCTTGTTTAACTCCTCTGTTCAGAGTTCCGCTCAGAGTATTGAGCTTAGTCTGAATCTTTTCTGCAAGTATGCTGCTCTGACGGATAAAAGAAGATTGAGCCATATCCCATAAAATGAATTTTAAGTCATCCTCCTCTTCGCTCTGGATCCCCTCCAACTCAGTGGAATTGTTTTCCATATAGGCAAGCCTGCGGACTTCTTCATCTGTGGCGTTCAAGCTGAGAAAAAAAGTTTCAGAACCGCGTGCGGTCCTTCTGTAAGATCCGTTGGCATGAATGCTGATAAACACAAATGCCTTGTAATTATTGGCAATAGCAGCTCTTCGTTCTAAGGATACATCAACATCTTCTTCTCTTGTGAGTTGGACCCGGTAAGGAAGGTTTCTTTCAATTATCCTTTTCAGTTTTAATGCGATCTCCAGAGTGATGGTCTTTTCTTTGGTTCCATACCTTCCCTCAGCCCCGGTTTCAAGCCCTCCATGACCTGGATCGATAACAATGGTCTTTAATTCCTCTTGTCCAGAGATATTTGTTGGATTGTTTAAACCAGATTCTTTATCAGGGAGCGTCGGATCATTATTGTTTTCTGCAGATTCCTCAAATGAAGAACCCAGGTCTATTAAAACAAGTGAAGAATCCTGAGAAATAGAATGCTGGTACTGAAAACTTTCATCAAATGCCTTTATGGTAAATATGCAGTAGTCAGATCCTTTTAACCATTCTACAGATTTTATCCGAGTGCTTTGAAAAGGACTTTTGTTTATACGAAAGGGATTATCAGCTCTTGCTCTGACCATTATATAAGAACCGCTTTTTTCAGTATTCAAGCTCAAAGGCTGAGAAGATTCAATAAAAACGCGAGAAAAACTTGGATAGTCTTTGACTGACACCCGGATAAAAACTTCTTCTTGTGAAAAAAGAAATCCCTGAATAAATATTAAAATAATGAAAATTTTCAATAAGTATTTCTTCATTTCCGTAGATATTTTTAATGGAGGCGGCGGGAATTGAACCCGCGTCCGAAGGTATTCAACAAGAGGACGCTACATGCTTATCCTCTTCATTTTTCTCGCTTCAAAGCTGTTGAAGAGGAAAACTACCTTGAAGCCAGCTCCAAAAAATTTCGCTCGCCTGGCTCGGAGCCCGCCAGGTCTGCTATCCTGCTAGTCGACGTTTCTAGAGCGCCGCAGGAGAGCACTAGAGAAACGGCATGCCTTTTTAGGCAGCTAATTGCATTGATTCTGCACTTATAAATTTCCACCTGATTAACGAGGTGGGTGGGGCCTCGACATGCTTCCTCAGTCTCTTTACCTCCGTCGAACCCAATTCGCCCCCGTCACATTAATCATTATATTTAAGATAAAAAAAATGTCAACCAGGGGGCAAAACAAATCTCCCAAAAAAAGTTGTCACTATCTCTATTATAAGATATAATTTTTGAGAAGATTGGTTGGACGGGATATTCCCACAAATAAGCAAAAATGTGAGCGTAAGGTCATTTATAGAAAAGATTGAAGGGAAATGAATGCCGAAAAACAACAAAAAAATCGGTAAATACGAAATCCTTGATACCATTGGAAAAGGGGCTATGGGGGTGGTCTATAAAGCTCTAGATCCAGATATCAATAGAGTGGTTGCTATCAAAGCAATAAGATTTGATGTCATTTCCGAAGAATCCGACCGCGAAGAAATAATGAAACGCTTTATCAGAGAAGCCCAATCCGCGGGAAAACTCATCCATCCAAATATAGTTACTATTTATGATGTGGTGAGAAGTGAAAATATGACCTACATAGTGATGCAGTACATCGAAGGATACAGTCTTCAGAAGACCATCTCTTCAGGCGAAAAAATTCCCACTGAAAAGGCAGTCCGTCTTATGACCCAAATATGCGATGCCTTAGGATATGCTCACCAAAAAGGGATCATTCACCGGGACATAAAACCTGCCAATATCCTTATCGACAAAGAAGAAAATCCCTATTTGGTTGATTTTGGTATAGCCAGAGTTGAGACATCCACCATCACTCAAACAGGAAGGACTGTAGGGACTCCCAGCTACATGTCACCGGAACAAGTAATGGGGGAAAAGGTAGACAAATGTTCTGATATTTTTTCTCTGGGTGTTCTCCTTTACGAAATTCTTATTGGAAAAAGACCCTTTCATGGAGATAGCATAACCACAGTCATCTATAAAATTATCAACGAAGAGCCCTTTTCATCAACTGAGATAAAAAAATCACTGCCCAAAGGATTTGAACCCATTATTTCAAAAGCATTATCCAAAGATCCTAAGAAACGTTATCAAACATGTGATCAACTCAAAAATGACCTTGAGGAAAATTTAAAGATTTCATCCCAAAAAATTTCTGAAAAACCAAAAATACTTTGGATTCAAATATCTGCTGCTGTGGCTGCTTTTTTTGTTTTAGCAACAGCTTCCGTTCTGCTGCTAAAAGGAAAAATACATCTGCCTTTTATGACTTCTGAAAAATCCATAGAAATAACAGTTGAATCTCCTCTTCCTCCAGCCAAATTAATCAAAGGATTGATAAACCTTCCACGTGAACTTGAAAACCAGGTAAAAATGAGTTTTGAGAATAAAAACTATCTTAAGAAGGCACAAGATAAAATCCAAAATAAATCCAAAGAAAATGAGATATCTAAATATCTAAAATCAGGGATCAATCATTACAAAGAAAAAAGATATGAGAACTGTATAGATGATATGAAAAATATCTTGAAATTAGACAAAGAAAATCAGGAAGCTAAAAATTATATCTATTTGGCTGATACTGCTTTATCTCAAATTGAAATAAAGAATATACTTGAAAAGCAAAGAAAAGCAGAGGAGACCAAAGATCTTGATTCTGTAATCACTGACATAGGATCCGAAAATATTTTAGAACAGAGAAAAGCTGACTTGAATCTTCTTTTCAACCACTACCGAGACATCAAATCTGTTTATTCTGATGTAAAGGTCAATTTTAATAACACTAGAGAAGCCAAAGTGGAGTTTTCCCATATGCTTATAGCGGTTTATGAAAAAACAAATCAAAGAAAAGTCCTGTTCGATGGAATAAAAACTTGGAGGATGAAAAAGATTGGAAATAACTGGAAAATCGTTGATAATTAATAATAAAATCTGATAATATTTATTTAGCAAAAAAAAAATGAAAAGATGGGGAATTTGCAGCCGAAAAAATTCTTCCAAATTTGTGGCTTTTCTCTTTATTTTTGTAACCCTGGCTTTTTCCTCCGTTAAACTGGAAGTTATCGTAAACAACGCCAATATAAAAATAAAGCCTGAAATAGGCGGCGAGAACATTGCCAAAGTCAACATCGGCACAATCCTTGTAGGTGAAGAAAAACAAGGGGAATGGTATAAAGTCAGCTTTCATAAACAAGATGAGGAAATAACCGGATACATTCATGAAATGCTGGTCAAAGTGGTTGATAAGGAAGAAATCATTGCAAAAATAGAAACCACTATTGAAAACAGTAAAAAATTAATCCGCCAAGAAACCCAACTGGATGAAGCCATAGAATCGCTAAGGCCCCTGATTCCAAAAGTGTTCAGAGTTGCCGATGTAAACAAACAGAAAAAATTAGCAGGAGAGATATATTTCTGGATAGGGTTAGGCTATGCAGCTCAGAATAAAGAATTCTCAGCCCTCAAAGAAATAAAAAATATGTTTGAGGTCGATCATTCCTATGCCCTTGAAATCTCGCGAAATATTTACGACCCAAACATTGCCAAAATAATAAACCTTGCGGAAAAAGAATATCTAGGTCTCATTAAAGAGTATTATTTAAAAATTTCCACCAAACCTCAGAATGCCATACTAAAATTAAATGGAACCCAAATAGGCAACACTCCTAAAACCATTAAATCAGACTCCCCTATATTTAACATTGAAATTGAAAAAGATGGATATAAGAGCATTAAAGAAGAGATCTTCTTGGTAGCTGAGACCAGTGAAAAAGAATTTATTCTTCAGAAAAACGGCAGGGAGGTCCATATAAGTTCAATTCCTTCTGGAGCAAAAATCTATCTTGATGGAAAATATTTGGAAAAAGAAACAAATACAAACCTGCCGTTTGTGGAATTTGGAATCCACCAATTAAAGATCACAAAAACGCATTTTGAAGACTGGGAAGAAAATTTCGAGGTCATGCAGGGCGAAGGCCCTCTCAAGTTAGAAGTCACCCTCAAATCAAAGGAATATGTCAAAGTTGATCAATGGGGAAAAATCGATACAAAATTTTTTGAAGCTCCCACAGGAATAACTATGGACAAACAAGGCAACTTCTATGTGGTGGATGAAAGTAACTTGAAGATAAAAAAATTCAGACCAGAAGGAGTA
This sequence comes from Acidobacteriota bacterium, assembly GCA_035655135.1. Taxonomy (GTDB): domain Bacteria; phylum Acidobacteriota; class Aminicenantia; order Aminicenantales; family Aminicenantaceae; genus WJMT01. Next base: position 4,497 of record DASRVI010000260.1, read on the forward strand.
TTCACCGGGGAACTGACAAAAAATAAACGGGATCTCAAAAAACTGAAGAGTCCTTTTGGGATCACCGTGGACAACCAGGGATATCTGTACGTCACTGACATCAATAAACACTGTGTTATGAAGTTTGACAAAAATGGAAATTTTGTTCTCTCTTGGGGACAAGAAGGGTCGGGAGACACTGAATTCAATACGCCTTTAGGAATTGCTTTGGACAGCGATAATAATGTGTATGTCGCTGATTCAGGCAACCATAAAGTAAAAAAGTTCACTGATTTGGGAGTTTTAAAAGAAGTTTGGGGAGACAAGGGATCTGCAGAAGGAAATTTTGTCTATCCAGCAGGAATCTTTGTTAATGAAAAAAATGAAGTGTTTGTCACCGATCAAGGAAGACTGCAAAAATTCACCAATAATGGAGAATTTGTTTTGAGTTGGGGAGATAAGGGAACAGAACCAGGCCAGTTTGACAGACCTACAGGAATTTTTACTGACAGCCATAACTATATTTACATATCAGATACCTATAACCACCGGGTCCAAAAATTTGATGAAACTGGATTCTTTATAACTGAATGGGGCAGCAAAGGAACCCAAGACAACCAGTTGAATTTTCCTGTGGGGATAATGATTGATTCTAATGGTTTAGTCTATGTTGTGGAGAGAGACAACAACAGGATTCAAATATTCGGCATTTCATCTCAATAAAATAAATCCAAAAGATCTCTATTTAATATCCGGCTTTAAGTGCTCAATAAAAAACTCTACTCTTGCTTCTCCGTAACGATCAAAACGGATTCCATGCCTCTGTTCTGGATACATCATCAAATCAAATTTTTTATTCTGTTTTAAAAGGGCCTGAATCAGCTGGATGGTATTTCCAGGATGAACATTGTTATCCACAGCTCCATGGTGAATAGCCAAATGGCCTTTTAGATCTTTCGCATAGTTCATACAGGAACCCTTTTCATATCCTTCAAGATTATCCTGGGGTCTTCTCATATACCTTTCTGTATAAATGGTGTCATAATTTCTCCAATCTGTAACCGGTGCACCAGCCACTCCTACATGAAAAACATCCGGAGCTTTCAGCATGGCTATACAGGTCATGTAACCTCCGTAAGAATGACCATAAATTCCGACCCTCTGCTCATCAATATAAGACCTTTTTGTTAGAAATTTCACAGCAGCTACATGGTCTGCCAGTTCTATCTGCCCCAGATTCATATACATGAGATTCTGGAAATCCTTACCTCTTCCTGAGACTCCTCTGTGATCAATAGATGCCACAATAAAACCCAGTTGGGCAAGAGCCTGGCTTTGGCTGTTCCAATTAAACCGATTATAAATCCTCTTGGCTCCAGGTCCTCCATAAACAGACATGATTAAAGGATATTTTTCATTTTCATTAAAATGCGCTGGTTTATACAAAATCCCATCTAATTTATATTTCCCATCTGCTGATTCAAAAATAAAATGTTCTGGTTTGATTAGCTTTAGATCCTTGAATTCCTGTGTGATCACAGAAGAACCAAGTTCTCTTATTTTCTTCCCATCGGCTGTATAGAGATATATTTGTCTGGGTTCATCAAAAGATGAAAAATAATCGATAAAATAGCCACAGTTTGGAGACATGGATACCTGATGAGAACCCACTTCCTGTAACAGCTTCTCAAATCCACTCCCATCTGTTTTTACTCTGTAAAGATAAGACTCTAATCCCCTATTTTCCTGACCACTGAAATAGATCCATCCTTCCTCTTCATCCACTCCCAAAACTCTGTTTATGGGAAGCTGGGTATCTGTTAATTGTCTCACTAGATTTCCCGAAATATCATAAAGATAGATCTCTTTCCATCCACTTTTCTCTGAAGTCCAGATAAAATGTTTGTTGTCTTTTAAAAACCTAAAGTCATCATCTGCCTCTATGTAACAGCTGTTGGTATCTCTCAGTATCATGTTGACTTCCCCTGTTTCTGGATCAGCAGCAAACAGCTCCAGTACATTCTGAAGCCTGTTAAGGCGTTGACAGGTGAAATATTTTCCATCTGGGGTCCATTTTCCCTTAAAAAGATAAACATTTGTGTCAATACCAGTCTCAATACGAACTGTCTCCTGACTTTCAATATCCACTATATAAAACTGAACAATGGGATTGTTTTTCCCGGCCTTTGGATAGCTCTGCATCTCTAAGGGTGGATTGGGATCTATATCATGGACAATAGGATATTTTTTGACAGGACTTTCATCAAATTCCATATAAGCAATTTTTGAGGAATCTGGAGACCACCAAAAAGCATCGTACTGCCCCAACTCTTCAGGATATACCCAATCTGGAAATCCTTTTCTGAGGTCTTTATGGCCTCCTTTGGTTAAGGGTGTTTCATTTTCCTCAAAATCTTTAATATAGAGGTTAAAATCACGTATGAAAGCTCTGTATTTAAGGTTTGGAGACAGCACTTCAGAGTATATTCTGCCTCGGACACCCCTAAACTCTTTTTCAGGAACATAAGAAATCATCTCATGGGAACTAAGATTATAAATGAATGCTTTGCTTTTGACCTTAAACCTTATTTTTTTCCCTTGGTTTATAAATTCAAAATCTTCAAAAGGGAGTTTTTCAAGATTCTTCCCTGTGAGTCCATTATATTTAGAGATGATTGTTTCTTCATCAAAAAGGTCTTCTTTTTCCCCTGTTTTGATGTCTATTTTTTTAAAGCTTTTTTCCTCTTTGAAATACAGGCCTGTTCCATCTGGCAGCCACTGGATCCTTTCCAGCCCTTCTGTCTTAATCAAATCTTTATCTTTGATTAATTTCTCATAAAGCGCTTTTCCTCTGACTTGGGTAAATGACAAGGATGCCAAAGATAAAATAAGGATAAAAACTGATAAAAATATGATTCCTTTTCTAATCTTTTCACTCATGAAAACCTCCAAGTCAAATTTTTTGTTCCATTTTATTTAAATCATGACTCGCTCAAAAATCAATGAAAAATTAACTTCTAGTCTGATCTCAGAACAGCCACACCAATGGTGCCCGGTCCCGAGTGCGCCCCCAGTACTGGAGCTGCATTCATGACCATAACTGGCTTCCTTCCTATTCTTTGTTTGATTTCTTCTTTTATTCTCTCCCCAGAATCCTGGGCATTGACATGTACCACAGCTGTTCGAAACCTTGTTTTCCTCTGTTTCTCCATTTCTGTTCTATGAATCACCAAGGATAAGATTTTTTCTTCAAGCTTTTTCCTTCCTCTTGCTTTTCCAATGGAAATGAGTGATCCCTTGAGATCTAGAGAAAGGATGGGATTGATATGAAAGATCTTTGCCAATAAGCCTTTAGCCTTGGTCACCCTTCCTCCTTTGATAAGATACTTCATGGTTTGAATCCCAATGTAAATCTCTGTGTTCTGGATTGCTTTTTCTACTTTTTTCAAAACAGTTTTAAAGGACCTTTCTTTTTTTAGTGATTCAAGACCCTCCATCACGATCAATCCAAGCCCTACGGAAAGATTTTTACTGTCAATAACTTTTATTTTATGTGGATCAATATTCTTGGCTGCCTGAAGAGCTGTTTGATAAGTACCGCTGAGACTGCCCGATAATTGGATAGAAAGCACCCCTTTATAATGCAAAAGGAGGTCTTTATAGACTTTTGTAAAATCCTGAATAGAAGGTTTGGATGTCTTAGGAATTTCAGGGGAGGATTCCAGTATATCATAGAATTCTTCTGGAATAATATCCACTTTATCTGTAAACACTTTGTTTTTAGCATGAAATTTAACTGGGACAAAGTAGATGTCATGATTTTCCACAAATTCCTCTGGTATGTCACAGGTGGTATCAGTCACTATGGCCAGGGGTTTCTTATTCTCAAACGAAGGACTCTTTGAATTATCCCATATTTTTTCTGAAGATACGTTTCCAAATTTAGACACAAGAAATAATGTTTCCTTAGGATTTTGGGTTCGAATATGCAGCTTGGCAAAATTTAAAGTACTGTAAAAAATCAAATCTCTTCCTAATGTATGAAGCTCTTTCACTAAATTCTTCCGGTCCAGATATTCTTTCCTGACACAACATTCTACACAGAACTCTCCTTTTTCTTCTCTCTTTTTTAATCCCGGCTTATAAATTCCCTCTTTGGCCTCTTCAAATCCAGAAATCAAAACCCCTTTTTCTATAAAATCAAGAATTCCCTTTAAAAAATAAACAAAGGCTTTTCCCCCTGCATCCACCACGCCCTTTTTTTTCAAAACTTCCAATTGATTCGGGGTGTTTTCTAAGGCTGATGCCGCTTTCTCATAGGACTTTTGCAAAAGGATAAAAAAATCATCCGTTTCAGAAACCGATCTTTTTATACATTCAACCCATGCTCTCATCACTGACAGAGCGGTTCCTTCAACCGGATTCTCAAATGATTGATAGACCCTTTTGACCGCCTTTTCCACGGCCTGAGAAAAATCTTTCACAAAAACTCTTTTGAAGTTCTTAACTCCTTGTGCAAATCCTGAAAAAAATTCAGCAAAAATAGTCCCAGAATATCCTAAAGCTGTGGATTCAACACTCTCAGCGATTTTCTCACTGCTTTGGCTCAAAGATGATGTTTTGAATAAAATGTTTGTGCTTATGTTCTGAAATGTTTTTTTTAAATTTAAACCTGTGTCTTTATCAGGAATGGGAAATACATTTATTTTATTCAGCTCTTTTTCATGAGAAATAACTTTTTGACATCCCACCCTCACAGCACGGCTGTAGCGAGTGCCGTCAAGATAGCGGATTTTTGTAAAAAACGGATCTCTCACTTCTGAATTATCATATCATGATTGATTTTTAAATAACATATAAAATTGATCATTAAACCAGTTTTTCTTCATCCATGCTGCCTGTCCTATATCCTTTCAGATCTAACGTAATATAGGTGTAACCAATCTGATGAAGTTTATATAAAATTTTTTCTCTAATTGTTTCTTTTATCAAGATCTCCATATCAGCTGGTATCACTTCTATTCTTGCTGTGTCTCCATAATGCCTGACTCGCAACTGCCTTATTCCAAATCCCCGAATATAATCTTCAGCTTCTTCTATCATAGAAAGATCAGTTTTTGTGAGCGGAGTGTGATAAGGAATGCGAGTGGCCAAACAAGAAAGGGAAGGTTTATTCCAAGTGCTTAAATTTCTTTCCCTTGACAATTCTCTTATGTCCCTTTTTGTCAATCCTGCTTTGATAAGAGGTGTTAATATGCCCAATTCTCTGCAGGCTTTCATTCCTGGTCTGAAGGAACCTTTATCATCCACATTTTCACCACAGGCAACGTGTCTGTATCCCATTTCCTTTGCTCTTTGCTTCAGGAGTGAGAAAATTTCTTTTTTGCAAAAATAACATCTCTGGGGAGAATTCTTTATAAAATCTTTGTGATCAAGTAATTTCGTTTTGATTATTCTATGCTTGATGCCTATCTCGTGGGCTATTTTCTGAGCCTCCTGCACCTCAAACTGAGGAACAACTTCGGATGAAAAGGTCACTCCCAGGGACTTATCTCCCAGAACTTCATGAGCAATGCTGGCAAGAAAACTGCTGTCCACTCCGCCGGAAAAGGCGATGATGAGACTTCCCGCAGACTCCAATTCTTGCTTGAGCTTTTTAAGTTTATCACTCGCTCTCATCTTCCAGCTTCCGTTTGTTGCCTTCACTCGATCTGACTAACGGCGTCCTAATAAATATCCTATTAGAAATCCAATAAAGAGAAGTCCTAAAATCATGATAACCCCAGAAGCACTGACCGTCCAGAAAAGAAGCTGAATGGTTATCACTTTAGAGTTCTGTAGTATTAAGATCAAAGCTATGACACATAAAATCCCTATAATCACTAATTTTGGTTTCATGCCACTAATCCTCCCTTTTTATTATTCTATCATAAACGAAATAAGATTAAAATCAAAAGATCCCATAAATCCATAACTTAATATAAGTCCCAAAGCTCCCATTTTTAAATCAACCCCTTTTCTAATAGATAATGAAGACCAGGGAAGAGAACGAATCCAAGGCCAAGCCGGGCGTCTATTAGCCAAATAATTTGAAAACAAGGCTAGAAAAACTGTGATGCTCAGAGCTCCTCCAAAAGTCACTGCTTTTAAAGCTAATTCTGAAGAAACCTGATTGTTGGGCAGAAAATCAGCACACAAAGAACGGGGATTTGGGCAGTAAACATGGCTCCCAGAACAGGGGCTATTTTTCTTAAGGCAAGACGAGCTCCAACTTTAAGGTGGAATATTAGGAAGCCGGTCAAGTTCATTCTCTGTACTTTAAAGATAATATTTCTTTGTGATTATATGTCAACAAAATATAATTCTTGTCTCAATAGGGTGATAATGATAATCTAAAATGGTTTCTTTCCTATGAGGGCTCTTAAACACATCAAAAATTCCTCTGACATAGACAGGATCACCCTAAACAAAAATAAAGGAGATAACATGAAAAAAAGACACCTCTGGACTTCAAGTCTTTTGATTTTATTGGTTGCTTTTCCTGCTTTTGCACAGCAGGCCCGATTCAATTCAAAGCTATTGTACCCCTTTCAATACCGGTCTTTAGGACCCGCTAATCAGGGAGGCCGCATACTCAG
>DASRVI010000261.1:0-4567 GCA_035655135.1 Acidobacteriota bacterium
ACTTCATTGGCTATGTGCTGGACAGCAATGGCTGTCAAAGGAGTATCTGAAGAGGGTTTCCAGACAGTAGTATCGCCGCAGGCAGCAGCAATGGCTGCATTCCAGGACCACACCGCTACGGGAAAATTAAATGCGGTGACGACTCCTACAGCTCCAAGAGGATGCCACTGCTCATACATCCGATGATCTGGACGTTCTGAGTGCATTGTCAACCCGTAAAGCTGACGAGAAAGTCCCAAAGCAAAATCACAGATATCAATCATTTCCTGGACTTCCCCATACCCTTCTGCTCTGATTTTACCCATCTCCAAGGTGACCAAGTCACCCAATGGCTCCTTTTTTTCCTGAACAGCTTCCCTTAAATCCCGGATAACCAACCCCCTTTTGGGAGCAGGCATCATCTGCCAGGACTTAAAAGACTCTGTGGCTGTTTCCAGGACCTGCTCATAAGTTTTTGCTGTGGCTTGGACGACTTTGGCGATTGACTCCCCAGTTGCGGGATTAATAGATTCCCTCTCTTCTGCTTCAGGGTCTTTATACCAGTCATCCGGACCTGCACAAGCTCCACTATTGACTTCTTTAATATTCAGCTTTTCAAGAATGCCTTTCATCCAAAATCCTCCTGTCTATTTTTCCTGCATATAGGGGTACCGGTAGTCTTTAGGTGGATTCAATGTCTCTTTAATGGTCCGAGTACTGGCCCATCGCAGGAGGTTGATGTATGAACCTGCTTTGTCATTGGTGCCAGAACCTCTGGCTCCTCCAAAAGGCTGTTGACCCACCACCGCTCCTGTGGGTTTATCATTGATATAAAAATTTCCTGCAGCATGACGCAATGATTTCACAGCCGTCTCAATAGCACTTCGTTCATTGGCAAAAACAGCACCGGTCAATGCATAAGGAGAAGTGCTATCACACAGTTCAAGAGTCTCTTCATATTTCTTTTCCGGATATACATAAATTGTAAGAACGGGACCGAAAATTTCTTCCTCTATGAGCCTGTGCTTAGGATCCTTGGTTACAACCACTGTTGGCTCAATGAAATATCCTTGAGAATCATCATATTTGCCGCCTCCAATGATTTCTGTATCATGGGAATCTTTAGCATAATCAATGTATTCCACAATACTGTCAAAAGCAGGCTTATCGATCACCGCGCCCATGAAATTAGTAAAGTCTGTGATATCGCCCATCTTCATGGTCTTGAGCTGGTCCAGCAACTTTTCTTTCAAATGCGGCCACAAATTCTGAGGAACATAGGCTCGACTGGCTGCTGAACATTTCTGGCCTTGGTACTCGAAGGCTCCTCTGAGCATAGCCACTGCCACAGCATCCACATCTGCCGAGGCGTGCAAAAAGATAAAATCCTTGCCGCCGGTTTCCCCCACTATTCTGGGATAGGATTTATAATTCTTGATGCTGTTCCCAATTGTCTTCCACATAGACTGAAAAACTGAAGTGCTTCCTGTAAAATGGACTCCGGCCAGATCCTCCTTCTCTAAAACAGGGTCTCCTACATAACGACCAGGACCCGGGATAAAATTGATAACTCCATCAGGCAGTCCAGCTTCTTTCCACAACTGGGTTAAAAAATAAGCAGAATAAACCGCAGAAGAGGCTGGCTTCCACAGCACAACATTTCCCATTAAAGCCGGAGATGTGGGAAGATTTCCAGCAATAGAAGTGAAATTAAAGGGAGTCACAGCAAATATAAAACCTTCCAGAGGTCTGTATTCCATATAATTCCATACTCCAGCTGAAGAATCAGGCTGCTCTTTATAAATCTGGCTCATGTAATAGGGATTGAAGCGGTAAAAGTCTATCAGTTCACATGCAGAATCGATTTCAGCCTGGTGGGCGGTCTTGGACTGTCCCAACATAGTGGCCGCATTCAGAACATACCGGTATTTTGTAGATAACAGCTCTGCAGCACGAAGAAATATGGAAACCCTTGACACCCAATCCATCTGGGCCCAACCTTTCCAAGCTTTTTTGGCTTCTTTCACAGCCATCTCAATTTCTTTCGGACCTGCCTTATGGTAACGGGCTAAAAGATGCTGATGGTCATGGGGACAGCGGCAGTCAGCTAAATTTCCGGTTTTAACTTCTTTTCCTCCGATGATAAGGGGAAACTCCATAGTCTCACCTAAGAATTTTTTCAATTGATCCCTGAGAGCTGATTTCTCCGGAGATGCGGGAGCATAATTGTAAATAGGCTCATTTTTAGGCTCTGGAACCTGAATGATAGCATCCATATTCAAATCCTCCTTTTTTTTAATTGGAATCATTGGTGATTAAAACAATGACTCACCCATGATTTAATATGATTGTTTTTTTATTATACATTATCAAAGACATCTTTACAGCTTTTTTGGTCATCAGAACCATTTTAAATTAAAATTTAACAGATAGAACCAATTTTTTAGGTCTTTCAGGAACTCCGTCTAGATTTCTGACCATTCCAAAAATCAAAAGCTTTATGAGAGTGGTTTTTCCTGTATTGGATCTCCCGACAACAGCAAAAAGCTTCACTTAAATCTCCTAAGTTAAAGTCCAAGCTCCTTATCAATATCCTGCATGGCTTTCAAACTTAAAGATATGAGTTCATCTAACTCAAGACCTGTATTCTTTATTTCTTCAATGACCTCCCGTTTGGCACCCCTTGCAAAACTTTTTTCCTTATACCTTCTTTTTAAAAATTCTGAGTCAACTTCCTTTAATTTTTTACTTGGATGCATGAGGGTTGCCGCAACAATGAGTCCGGTTAAGGGATCTACAGAATATATAGCCCAGTCCATCTTTGACCGGCATTCTGTATTTCCCGCATGAGCTTTAATGGCCCTAAGAATATCCGAATCCAGATCATAGTCCTCCAAAATTTTCATCGCCTCGATTCCATGTTTCTCTGGATTCTTTTCAGTCATCTCATAATCAATATCATGCAACAATCCGGCAAGACCCCATTTCTCTACATCTTCATCAAATTTTTTGGCAAGGGCTCTCATGCAAGCCTCAACTGCCAGCGAATGTTTAATGAGGTTTTTGTTTTTAAGATGCGTGTTAATTAATTCAAACGCTTCTTCTCTATCCATCACTAATTCTCCTTAAATTTCTTTTTCATAATCCTATAAAAAAGTATCATAACATTTTTTTCCAGAAGGACTCAACTTTACATAATCACAGCAAGTTGATATGATTTCATTCAGCCTGGATTATTCACGAGTCAAGCTTGCTGTGTCATTGCGAGCGAACATTAGTGAGCGCGGCAATCTCATATGGATACGAAGAACAATGACATTAGTCGTGGTCCTTCACTACGAATGCCCTGTAACGAAGCAGATGCAGTGAGATCGGCTCGCCTCAATGGTAAAAAAATGGCGAATAAAATAAAAAATTACAAACAGAAAAAATATTTTATGAATAGGTCAGGTTAGTATTACTTGAGGTAGATTATCCCGGTATTATTGAAATTATATACAATGATAAATTATATTTTACTCTATAAAATCAGAAAGCTCATAAAAAACATGATAAAAGAAAAAATAAAAGACGAAGAAATAGCCACTACAGAAAAATCCTGTATCGGATGTCTTGCAGATGAGCTGAGTTGGGAAGTCTATTATTTGATCAAAGAAAACAAAAAAAAATGATTTTTGATTGAATAGGATTAAAAAGACTATTTTTTTTGTCTTGTCTTCTTCTTAACATTCTCCCACCATTCCATCCTTTTTTTCACTTCTTTTTCAAATCCCATTGAACCTGGGTCATAATATTTTTTGTTTTTAAGACCCTTTGGCATGGTTTCCATATCTGTAGTGATTTCATTAAAATCATGAGCGTATTTATATCCTTCTCCATAACCTTGTTCTTTCATCAAAGGGGTTACAGGATTTCTTAAATTAAGTGGGACAGGTTCATAAGAAGATGTTTGAACCTCTTTGACAGCTTGATTGAATGCTTTATACACACTGTTGCTTTTTGGTGCTGATGCTAGATAAATAACAGCCTGGGCTAGAGCTAATTCTCCTTCAGGAGATCCAATGAAGTCATAAGCATCTTTGGCATTTAAAGCAATAGTGAGAGCCTGATTGTCAGCAAGACCAATGTCTTCAGAAGCAAATCGAACCAATCTTCTAGCGATGTACATAGGATCCTCACCTCCCAAAATCATTCGGGCTAACCAATAAATGGAGGCATTCACATCACTGTTTCATAAGCTCTTATGAAGGGCAGAGATAAGATTAAAGTGTTCTTCGCCCTTTTTATCGTACAAAAAAACTCTCTTTTGCAAAGCCTCTCTCACATCATCGGGATCAATATGTTTTCCTTTGGAAAGATTGGCTGCCATTTCTAAGGTATTGAGAGCTCTTCTGGCGTCTCCATTAGCATACTTGATGATGATATCCATTGTCTCCTTAGACATATGCAACTTTCTTTTTCCAAGGCCTCTTTCTGTGTCCTTGAGAGCTCTGATCAATACCCTTTCTAATGTTGGCTCTTCCAAGGCATTCAGCTCTAATACTTTGGTCCGCGAGAGGAGAGGGGCAATGACCTCAAAAGAAGGATT
>DASRVI010000262.1:0-3491 GCA_035655135.1 Acidobacteriota bacterium
TAATCGTCATAATCGCCGTGCTCCATGTACTCGTTCCAGGTTGGCACACGGCCGTGAAAATACTTTTTATCCACATTGGAGACAGGGCCCAGATCTAAGAAAAACTGATAACCGTCCGGAGTGCCGTAGTCAAACCTTGAAACCCTTTCCTCTGTGGTCCCGGACCTCGATTGAGCGTGGTGCGCCAGCCATCCAAAAGTATACATGAGCCGAAAAGCACCGTTATGGTGGAAGTCGTCTCCGATCCACATATCAGATGGAGAAGCCTGAGGGGATGAAGCTTTCAGTGCCGGATGAGCATCAATCATTCCCATAACTGTCTGAAACGCCGGATAGGAGATTCCCCATTGTCCTACTCGGTTGTTGTGATTGGGAATATTTTCAAGAAGCCATTCAATGGAGTCGTAGGTGTCGGTGCTTTCATCTGTATCCCGGGGTCCTTGTTTGGCTTTTTTATAAGGCCTCATGACCACAAACTCCCCTTCTGATTTATACTTGCCTCTGACATCCTGGTAGACAAAAATGAATCCTTCCTTGGCATAAGCCGGGTTTGGCCCAAGATAGGGCCGAAATTGATCTTGTTTGTAGTAACCTATGGAATATGGAGTGCGAAAAAAAAGGATGGGATATTTCTGGCTTTTATCCAGAGGGGAATAAACTTGAGTGTAGAGTTTAACCCCATCCCGCATGGGAATCATATATTCTGCTTTAGAATAATTGGCTCTGACATCAAAATCCTGGCTGAAAATTAGGGAAGTAAAGAGTAAAAGAGTGATTCCAATCGTTCCCAAATAACGCCATAGGATTTGTTTGTATCTTTTCATAGTCGCCCTCCTGTTAATGATCAAAAAGATCTTTAACCATATAGCACGGCAGTTGATTGAAGTCAAAAAATTATCGGCTTCATTGACAAGCTGTGATATAATTATTTTCAGGTGGGAAACTTACATTGAAACGGTTTCAGTCTTTAATCCATTTAATTTTCAGATTCACTGGAAAGAAATTACCTTTTTTATTTTGTTTTCTCTTTTTTGGATTCAATCTTTCTTATGCTCTTAACCAGGATGTCCGCTCGGTTAAATTAAAAATAGCTGCAGATGAGGAGTTCCGGAATCAAAGTGACTGGCAGTTGAAAGCAAAACGTCTGATTTCTCATTCTTCTCAAAGATTTGAAAAAAATTTTGATATCCATTTCCGGATTAAAAAGTTTGTGTTTTGGAGTTCTGACAACAGAGCTGAATCCATGTTTGAGCTGCTCCAAGACTTGAGAAAAAAGATCGCTCATAACGACTGTGATGTGGTGGTGGGATTGACTTCTCAGTTTAAACAGAGAAAACAAATTAAATTTTCTGGAATCGCCGCATACCTGAAAAGTTTTGTCTTGGTGAGAGAAATGGATTCAGAATCCTTTATGGAGCGAATGATAACCCATGAGTTCTGTCACTTATTCGGAGCTGCGGACCTTCACGAAAAAGATTCCATCATGGATGAGGAAAAACCGGGTCAAAATTTTGATGATTTTACGAAAAGCCTTATTTTTTTAAATAAACAAAGAGATTTCAATCCTTATGTGTTTCCTTTATCAAAACAAGCACTGGAAAAAGCCCTGTCCTTATATGAAGCGAGAAAATCACTTGCCCTCGAAGAAGAGAATATAGGTATGCTTTTGGCTGTGTTTTACTTGGAAAAAGAAGATTATCCTTCTATGAGAGAGGAATGCTTGGATCTGGTGAAGCAAAGCCCTGATTCGCCCCAGGCTCATAATCTTTTAGGCATTGCTTTGAGAAGAACAGGTCGGATCGAAGAGGCTATTTCTGAATATAAAAAAGCCATAAACCTCCAATCGTCCTTTCCGGAAGTTCACTATAATATGGGAATTGCCTTTATGAAGAAAGATCAGTTCACAGAAGCTGTCAGTGAATATGAAAGAGCAATTGAACTTTATCCACACTATTCAAAAGCTTATTCCAATCTAGGCCATGTGTATGTGGAAACCAACCAAGCAGAAAAAGCTGAAGCAGCCTGCCGCAGAGCTCTTGAGATCAATCCTCAGTCTGCCGAAGCACTCTCCACTTTAGGAGCAGCCTTGATTTTAAAAAGAAAATTTAATGAAGCTGAACATGCCTCAAAAAAAGCCCTTGAAATCAATCCAGGACTTTACGGGCCTCATAATAATTTAGGAAGTGTCTATATCAATATTAACAGGATCGATGAGGCGATTAAAGAATACAAAACAGCCTTGAAATTAAAAGAAGACTATCCAGAAGCTCATTATAACCTCGGCCGTGCTTATTTCATGAAGGGAATGCACCGGGAAGCAGAATATGAATTCCTTCAGGCAATCCGGTTAAGGCCTGATTATGACAAAGCTTTGTGCAGTTTGGCAGGGATTCATATCATTTTTGGATTGATTGACCGGGCTGTCCAGGAATGTCGATCCGCTCTGGAGGTCAATCCCAACAATCCGGTGGCTCATTTTAACTTGGCGCATGCTCTCTATATAAAAGGATTTTACAAACAAGCTGAAAAAGAATGCCTGAGATCCATGGATCTCGGACTCCACTCTTCCCAATCTTTCAGCCTTTTGGGTATTATATTAGAGGAGATGGGAAAGAGAGGGGAAGCCAAAAAACAATTTGAAAAAGCACTCCAATTAGACCCTCAGTTTCTAGAAGCGCGTTTAAACCTGGCCAATATGTATTTTAAGAACAAAAATTTCACTAAATCCGAACAGCACTATCAAAAAATCCTTGAACTTAATCCCCAAAACGGACAGGTGTGTCATTATATGGCTTTGGTCTATTTTTATCTCAAAGAATACGAGACATCCCTGACTTACGTAAAGAAAGCAGAGTATCTTGGGGTTCAAGTAAATCCTGACTTTAAAAAAGACCTTCTGAAAAAATTAGAAGAAAAAACTGTTATTCCCAGCTCACTTCATAGCGTTTGATGATGATATATCCCTCATCAGATTCTTCAGTGGCGTAAAGCTTGTTGTTCTCCCAGAGGACCGGATTCAGTTTCAAAGGCATTTGGGAAATAAAATATCCTTCGGAATCAAAGATGTCTATGATGTATTCGCCTTCTTTTTTTCCTTTTTCAAATGTCCGGACAAATATCTGCCCCTTTTCATCTATGGTGAAATTTTGAAATGCCGGATAATATTTAGGAAACTCAATCCTTTCTTTTAAATTGATCTGTCCGGTTTCGGGCATACGTTCCAAGATTTCTTCTTTATCCTCATCTGTGATTTTTGTGGGGTCGAATTTTTTAGTGATGCTCTTTATGTGCTTTCCGTCTGGACTGAGATATTTTATTTCATACTCTTTGGATATGCCATAGATGATATTCCCATCCTGGTCTATGTCAAACACAATCATGAGGTCAAAAAGATTTATCTTTCCCTGGAGCGGATTCGGAAACTCGACCTGGTCAACAGTTAAGAGTTCTGTTAGATCTTTATCGAATTTTTTTATGGCCCACCAAATCTT
>DASRVI010000263.1:0-3283 GCA_035655135.1 Acidobacteriota bacterium
TAAAATGAACTAACCTGGATTATTCACGAGGCAAGCTTACTGCAGATGCGAGGCACAAGGCATGAAGGTGTGGTCCTTCACTGCGAATGCCTTGTAACAAAGCAGATGCAGTGAGATCGGCTCGCCTCAATGGTAAAAAAATGGCGATTAAAATTAAAAATAAAAACAAGAAAAATGTTCATATAATTGTTTTTGGAAAAATCTTGTATATCTTTGAAATAAAAATAATAATGAAAACATCGCCATTTTTTTATGAATAGTTCAGGCTAACAGAATGAAACAAAAAGAATTAAAGCTTCAAAAAAGAACAAAAGTCCTTGTGGTGGAAGATGAAGTCATTGTCGCCAGAGATGTTCTTAATATGCTTCAAAGCTTGGGATATGAATCAATCAGTGTGACCTCTACTTCAGAGGATGCCATAAAAACAGCAAAAAAAGAGTCTCCTCATATTGTTCTTATGGACATAATGCTGGAGGGCAAAATGAATGGTCTCGAGGCTGCTGATTACATCTATACAAATCTCAATATCCCTATTGTATATCTCACTTCTTATGCAGAGGAAAACATAATTCAAAAAGCCAAAAAAACAGGGCCTTTTGGTTATCTGTTAAAACCCTTTGAAGAGCGTGATTTGCAGACCACTATTGAAATCGCTCTCTACAAATTTGAAATGGAAATGAAACTCAAGAGAAGGGAAAAATGGCTGTCCACCATTCTCGAAAACATAGGAGATGGAGTTGTCGCTACTGATGAAAAGGGGATGATATCTTTTATTAATAAACAAGCTGAAACCCTAACCGGGTGGAAATTCAATGAAATCAGGAACAAAAACCTCAATAAAATTTATTCAATATACAGCGAAAAAACAAATGAGCCTTTAACCATACCTCTAAATAAATTACTGAATGGAGAAAGAACCAGAATCCATCATGAAGTGGTTCTTCACTCAAAGTCAGGAGATAAAATTTTTGCTGATCAAGATATAAATCCCACCTTAGACGAGGGAGGTCGGGTAACAGGGGTAGTGGTCACCTTCTCAGATATCACTCAGCGTAAAAAGGCAGAGAGACAAATAAAAGAAAGCTGGAAAAATCAAAAAAAAGCCATGGAAGGCGCTGTGGAAGCTATGGCTTACACCATTGAAACAAGAGATCCCTACACCGCAGGCCATCAGCGCCGTGTCACCAAACTGGCTGTGAAAATAGCCGAAGAAATGGGGCTTGAAGAAGATAAAGTGGAAGGAATACGGATGGCAGGCTTACTTCATGATATAGGAAAAATATACATCCCTGCTGAAATACTCAGCAAACCAGGCAAAATATCAGAAGTGGAGTATAATATCATCAAAACCCATCCTAAAGTGGGAGCTGATATCCTTAAATCTATTGATTTTCCTTGGCCTGTTTCTGAGATTGTCAGCCAGCACCATGAACGAATAGACGGAAGCGGCTATCCCAACGGTCTTTCTGGGGATGAGATATTGTTAGAAGCTCGAGTCCTAGCTGTGGCTGATGTGATAGAAGCCATGGCCTCTCACCGGCCTTATAGAGAAGCTTTAAGCCTTGAAAAAGCTCTTGACGAAATCAAGGAAAACAAAGGAAAGCTGTACGATGAAAAAGCCTCGGAGGCAGCCCTAAAAGTCTGCAGTGCAGAGGACTTTAGTTTTGATTGATTCCGAATTTTCCCAAACAAAACAATTATGAATAAAATTTATGCTCCTTTACTGTTAATCGGATCCATCATCACAGCTGTTGGGGGCTTAGTGGGTTTCTTCTTTCTCTTTATTCCGGACTTTAATGTCTATTGGTTGATTCTCTCACCCATCATCATCGCTTTTTATGAGGCCCCCGCTGTTCTCCTCTTCTGGCTTTACAAAAAACAAAAGAACAGAATCGATTAGAACTTTACAACGTTTATCAAAGCCAAAGATTATTTCATCCAATCCTTTTCCATTTCTGATTCTAAAGATATGACCTTATATGGTCAAAGCCTTCTTTTTTGGAATCAACGAAACAGATTATATTTATCTCAAATGGTTAATGGGTATTGTGTCACTGTTTTTTCAAAACAAAAACGCTCCCGACGGGATTTGAACCCGTGTCGCCGCCTTGAAAGGGCGGTGTCCTAGGCCAGGCTAGACGACAGGAGCGTGTTGTGCATGGTGAGCCGTGCTGGATTTGAACCAGCGACACCCGGCTTAAAAGGCCGGTGCTCTACCCCTGAGCTAACGGCCCATGCAAAAATAGTCTTGTATTTATAAAGGAAAATTAAAAAAGAGTCAATGTTAAGTCAAAAAATGGATTAAAAAATTATCCGAACTTCTCGAATCTGAGAATAATCCATCTTCCGGTGTGGGTGATATTTGTTTCTGGGTTTGTGAGTTGGTACTTCCTCATAAAAATCTTATATCCTGTTTCTTCTCCATTGCGATGGACTTTTATTTCAACTTCTTTCTTATGAACGTCACCCTCAAACTGTCTGACTAGCGGAAAATCCCCACCAAGAGAAAAAAGTGCGATTTCCTCTTCTCTGTCTGCGGCATCCCTTGTCTCATTATATTCCTTCCGAAGTTCTTTGTTCTCTTCATACAATTTGTTATACTTTTCTTCAGCTTCATTGAATTTATTTATATTAGCCCTCGTGCGCCGTCTTTCCATCTCAAATTTGGCTACATCCATCTCATCTCTAGCGTTCAAAGTTTCTATAGTGTGATCATCTAATTTTTCCTTAAGTTCTTTCCCTTGTTTATCCAGTTCAGGCAGTTTAAACGGTTCAGAATATTCTTCGGCAACATTCACTATCTCCCATGAATCAAACTCAAAATTAGCTGGTGAAATAGCCATAGTTGAAAGAGTGTTGAGATCATTAAGAGACATGGCGTGAAAATATCGATCTAAAAGGTTCTTTTCAGGATGAGAGGTGCAACTATGGATCATAAATATCAGAAGCACAATCCCTAAATACGAGAGAATCTTCTTACTCATTTTGCCTCCTTCCTTCTTAGTTTCCTAAATTTTACTTTTTTTTCAACTAAAAAAGCAAGTTTAAAAAGGGTGGATTCTCGAAAAAATTACAATAACCTGGATTTCCAGGGGTAATCATTTTTTATCCATCCCAATAAGTAATGAAGACCTGCAGGGCTTCCACGTGCTGCGTGCACATCACTATGGCATATCTTAACAGGATCCTCACCTAAATATAAGAACAAAGATGATCAAGCCTAAAAGCCGACATCCATGTGATAAAATTATAAAAAATACAGACTCATAAATCAATTGTGACA
>DASRVI010000264.1:0-6518 GCA_035655135.1 Acidobacteriota bacterium
GGAATATATAATCAAGCCGCTTTCCTTTCATTTGAGCTTCAGATGGGATTTATTTCCCTCTTCCAGGATACGGCCTTATTTTACGTTTGGATTTGGGGCTGCCACAGGAACAGCTTTAAAAGAATCTGAACTCAGCTATTCTTATTCAGGTGAGCTTGAGGTGGAGGGAGAGATAGTGGAGTCCTATTCTGAAAGCGAGACCAAAACTTTAGATGAAATCCGTCAGGAGCTGGAAGACGAAGGGGAGGATTTTTTTCTGCCGAGTTTTATCCCTTTTTTCCAAATGAACTTAGGACTCAAAGCAGAGATAACAAAGAATCTGCATCTGCTTTTTGATGCAGGGATCTGGGATGGGTTTTTACTCAGAGGCGGTATAGCCGTCCGGTTATAACAAAAATGACATCTTTACAAAGGAGGACTTTATGAAATTGAATAGGAAAATTGGAATATGGGTTTTGGTTTTGTTTGTGTTTTCGGTGTCTTATCTGCCGGCTCAGCGGTCTGGCATACAGTTGGATGAGGAGCAGAAATTACTGCAGGTCATGCACTCGATTCACAGCCAGACGCTTTTTAATTATGTTAAAGAACTGGCCTCTGATAAATACTGGGGTAGGCTCAGCGGCACAGAAGGCTACAACCAGAGTGCGGAGTGGGTGATATCTCACTTTAAGAAATGGGGCCTTTTACCAGCCGGAGATAACAATACTTTTCTTCAAGCTTTTATAAATCCATACACCCTTGTGTTTAAAGACTGCACTGTTTGCATGAATATTCCGATGGATGGGGAAATAGTGAAAAAATATTATAAATACGAAGAAGAGTTTATTCCTGGTTCTACGTCAGGGTCTGGAGAAGTCACGGCTGAAGTGGTGTATGTCGGGTATGGGATAACCGCTCCAGAGTTGGATTTTGATGAATACAAAGGAGTGGATGTGGAAGGAAAAATCGTTCTCATGGAACGGGAAGCTCCGGTATCCCCGAATGATGATCCTGAGGTGTTTAAAAAATGGCGCCCTTATTCTTTCCATCAGTACAAGTTAAAAAACGCTGTGGCTCACGGAGCTAAAGGCATGCTGTACAACTATCACATCACCAATCCCAACAATGCTTATGATGAAAACTTTATCTACTCTCATGTGGGACAAACGGTAGTGCATGATGTTTTTGCCGGAACAGGAAAAGATCATGGAAAAGTTGTTGAAAAGATCAAAAAGGAGCTGGTGCCTCAATCTTTTAAAACTGGAAAATCTTTCACTATCAAAAACACAACTGAGCATCACCCGGATGGAATCACCTACAATGTCATCGGTATGATCAAAGGATCGGATCCGGTGCTTAAAGATGAGGCCATCATCATTGGGGGACATTTGGATCACCTGGGAAAATGTTATGAAATCATACCCGGTGCAAATGACAATGCATCGGCTGTGGCTGTGATCATGGGTGTGGCCGAAGCTCTGGCAAAAAGTCCTGTGAAGCCCAAGCGGTCAATCATTTTTATCTGTTTTGGTGCGGAAGAGCAGGGAGTTGTGGGATCAAAGTATTATGTGGAGAACCCGGTGGTTCCTCTGGAAAAGACAGTGTGTCTCATCAACATGGATGGTGTGGGAGCTGGAGATAAATTAAGCGCTTTGTCTGCTGAAAATTTTCCGGAATTGTGGAGTTATATTAAAAAGGCCAATGAAAAATACACCCATCGGTTGGTTTTTCCGCGCTCTTTTTCCAATCTCGGACGTCCCAGGCTAGATGCCGCCCGCTTTTTATGGGAAGGAGTTCCTTCACTCTCTTTCAGTGCTTTTGGAACACCATCTTATTATCATGTGACCAAAGATAATATAGACATTATAACTCCAGAAATCATGGAGGATCTGGCCCAGATGCTGTTTATGGCTGTTCTCGACCTTGCCAATCAGGATCAGGTGGATTTTAGGAAGGAAAACCATTGATAACAAGGTTTCACCTGCCCACAAAAATCATCTTTGGATCTGGAACGGTTTATCAAGTTAAACAGATTGTGGAGGATGAATTCAAGGCGGTCCGTATATTCTTGGTCACAGATAAAGGAATACGAAAAGCAGGCATAGACCAGGGAATTGTGTCTAAGTTTCAAAAGATCACGGTTTTTGATGACATTGAACCCAACCCCAAACATGACACGGTGAACAGAGCAGGGGAGATTGCCAGAAAGCTCAGTACTGACCTTGTTATCGGACTGGGCGGAGGGAGTTCGCTGGATGCGGCTAAAGCTGTGGCGCTTCTGGTCACCAATAAAGGTCAAATTGAAGATTACGAAGGAAAATACAAATACAAGGTTCCACCCATTCCCATGGTGGCTGTTCCCACCACCTGCGGCACAGGAAGTGAGGTCACCTGGAGTTCTGTGATCACCCATACAGAAAGAAAATTTAAGATGTCCATTAAAGGACCTCACACCTTTCCCTCTGCGGCTCTTGTGGATCCGGATTTACTGAGGACTCTGCCCCGGAATCTTATTGCTTCAACCGGGATGGATGCTCTGGTTCATGCGGTGGAGGCTTATTCGGTCAAGCTTTCTACCTTTATCACAGACTTGTTTGCCGAGCAGGCTATTAAGCTGATTTTTCAATCTATAGAAAGAGCGTATAAAGATATTGAAGGAGACCGTGATGCCAGAGAAAACATGATGAAAGCCAGCATGCTGGCCGGAGTGTCTTTTGGGAACAGTGATGTGGGCGCAGTGCACTGCATTGCTGAGTCTGTGGGAGCTGTGTATGATATCCCTCATGGAGTGGCCAATTCCATTTTTCTTCCTTATGTGATGGAATTTAATTTGCCTGCGGCTGAGGATTCCTATGCAGATATTGCTGGTTTTATCGGGATTAAAGAGAAAAGCCGAAAGAAATCTGCGGAAAAATTAATCCAAAAAATAAGAGACCTGTCTCTGAGGCTGAAGATCCCCCGTTTTGAACAGATCGGGATCAAGGAAGATCAGTTTCAGTTTATTGCTGAAAAATCATTCCAGAATAATTCCAATCCTTCCAATCCCCGTGAAGCCACAGTCCAAGACTATCTTCAGATTCTCAAGGCCGCCTTTTTAGATTGATAGCATTATATAAATTTAATTCGGAGGCATAATGAAATATTGGGACCCAATTAAAAAAGGAATTTATTTTGCCCTAATAACAGTCTTTGTTTTGACTTCGATTTCATGTCAGAAGAAAGAGGATCGTTTTTCTTTTGTCTTTTTGACTGACATTCATGTTCAGCCCGAGCTTCATGCCAGTGAGGGATTCCAGCAGACTGTCCAAATGGTCAATGATCTGAAACCTGATTTTGTAGTAACAGGCGGTGACTTGGTTATGGATGTTTTAGGACAGTCTTTTGCTAGAGCCGATAGGCTTTATCAAATGTATTTGGATCTATCGGATCAGTTTGAGATGCCGGTTTACAACACCATGGGAAATCATGAAATATTCGGAGTGAATGAAAACAGCGGTGTGAAAAGTTCTCACCCTGAGCTTGGAAAAAAGATGTACCAAAACAGAATCGATGAGCTTTATTATTCTTTTGATTATAAGGGCTGGCATTTTATGATACTTGATTCTGTCCAAATCACTTCGGATCATTCCTATGTGGGAGAAGTTGATGAACAGCAGATGGGATGGATTGAACAGGACCTTCAATCTGTGGCCCCAGAAACTCCTATTATCATCAGCACTCATATCCCTTTGATTTCTGCTTATCCTTTATTCAGCGGCAACCCTGTAGGAGGGAAGTTGAGCTCTATAGTGGTGAATAATGGACACTCGATTCTCCAGCTTTTCAAAGATCATAATTTGAAGCTGGTGCTTCAAGGTCATCTCCATGTAGTTGAGGATATCTTCATCGGGGGCCTCCGCTTTATCACTGCTGGTGCGGTATGTGCCAATTGGTGGGAAGGTCCTCGTGATGGAATGGAGGAAGGATTTGCTCTCATTCATATTAAAGGCAGTTCCGTTGAATGGGAATATATTGATATTGAATGGGATCACACACAATTTGACCAAGAAGAAGAGGAGACTCATAGTGAGTCGAAAAAACAAGGAGGAATTTAATATGCATCAAAAATCATCATCTAAGATATTCATGGGAACACTGCTGGTCATATTTTTAATATCAGCACATCCCTGGGGATATTCTGAAACCAAAAAAGCTTTGACCTATCAGGATATCATGAAGTTTAGGGAGATCCATGATGCGGTTATTTCAAACAATGGTCTTTGGGTGGCTTATGCAGCTGAGCCTGACAGGGGAGACGGAGAAGCTGTGGTAAAAGGCATTGAAGATGAAAAAGTCTACACTATAGAAAGAGGCAGCAAGCCAGTATTTACCAATGATTCATCCTGGGTTGGAATGGTGATAAAATCCGAAGCCGTTGAGCTTTTAGCTGAAAAAAAAGAAAAACCAAAACCTGGATTGGCGCTTTTAGAAATCTCCAGTGGAAGCACGAAGAAAATCGAAAACGTCAAGTCTTTTGATTTTTCAGAAGATTCAGCCTGGGTCGCCTACCATTTTTATAAAGAAGAACAGAAAGAAAAGAACAACCAGGAAGAAAAGAAAAAAGGGGCTGACAAGGATACAGGGACTCTTTTAATTCTTATGAACCTCAGTACCCAGAAGGAGATTGAAATCCCTTATGTGTTTGATTATTCTTTTGATAAATCTTCACGTTTCCTGGCTTATATCACCAAAAAGCCGGAGGATAAAGAAAACAGCCTGACTGTGATGAACCTGTCTTTAGCTGGAGAAGAACGCAGTGACCTTATTCAAAGAGACGGAGCTGAATTTTCTGATCTCTCCTGGACAGAAAAAGGAAGCCAGCTCGCTTTTATGGCATCTGAAAAAATTGAAAAAAATAACAAGCAGGTGAGTCTTTATATATGGGACGGCATAGAGAAAGAGTTAGCCAAAGCGGTTACTTCAGAAGAAGCCCCGGAGGGTTGGGTTCTTCCCCAAAAAAATGATGTGTCCTGGAGTGAAGACGGAAGCCTACTTTATTTTGGATTTAAACCCAAGGAAATCGCTAAGGCAGTGGAAGCCCAAAAAGAGGAAGACAAAGAAAAAGAAGAGCTTCAGGAACAGGACCTGTATGATGTAAATGCCATTTTAGCGGATAGAGGAGTGGATGTCTGGCATTGGGACGATCCTTATATCAGAACTCATCAAAAATTAATGTGGCCCCGGGCCAAAGAACAGACCTATTTGGCAGTTTATCATATGGATGCAGAGAGATTTGTGCCCCTGGCTGATAGGGATATGCCTCAAATCAGAACCAATGAGAATAAATCTTATGCCCTGGGATTTTTGGATGCTCCTTACAGAAAGATGATCACCTGGTACGGCCGATTGTTCGATCTTTATCTAGTGAGCCTCAAAGATGGAAGCCGGGAGCTTATTGTTTCTCGATTGAAAGACAGAACCTCCCTTTCTCCAGAAGGAAATTATGTAGTCTATTATAAAGATAAACACTGGCATCTTTTTGACACGTCAACTCATGAAACACGAAACTTGACCCAGGATATTAAGGTGCCCTTTTATGATGAGGATCATGATTATCCCAGTAAAGTGCCGGGATATGGGGTGGCTGGTTGGCTGGAACAAGATAAAGCGGTGTTGATCTATGATAAATACGATATATGGAAATTCCCCACTTCACAGGGAGAACCTGAAAGTATAACTGCTGGATTTGGCCGTGACCATGATTATACCTTCCGCATCATTGATCTGGATCCGGAAAAAGAAGCCATAGCCAGTGATGAGAAGCTCCTGCTTTCGGCTTATCACAATTATGAAAAAAACTGGGGTTTTTACAGAGCCCGTCCTGATCAGACAGGAGTCAAAAAACTTTTAGAGGAAGAAAAAAAATTCAGTTTTCATGCCAAAGCCAAAGAAGCGGATATTTTTCTCTATACCAGAGAGAGCTACAGGGAATTTCCTGACCTTTGGATCAGTGGAATGAGTTTCAATGCTCCTCAAAAGATATCGCAGGTCAATCCGCAGATCCAAGATTTTGCGTGGGGAACAGCGGAATTGGTGGAATGGGAAAGTGTTGACGGGATTCCTCTCCAGGGAGTCCTGATCAAACCGGGAAATTATGAATCGGGCAAAAGATATCCGGTGATTGTCTATTTTTACCGGTTTTTCTCTCAGAGACTTCATGAGTTCAATCAAGTGGTCATCAATCACCGTCCGTGCTTTCCTTTTTATGCGTCTAACGGGTATGCGGTGTTTTTGCCTGATATCAGATTTGATATCGGGACCCCTGGATATTCAGCCACTAAATGCCTGGTTCCCGGTATCCATAAAATCATTGATATGGGAGTGGCGGATCCTGATGCGGTGGGACTCCACGGTCATTCCTGGAGTGGTTATCAGACCGCTCATGTGATTACCCAAACAGATATCTTCAAATGCGCGGTAGCTGGAGCGCCGGTCTCTAATATGACCTCTTCATACGGAGGGATTCGATGGGGTTCAGGTATGGCCAGGCTTTTTCAGTA
>DASRVI010000265.1:0-9230 GCA_035655135.1 Acidobacteriota bacterium
AATAATCCCGTTCTCCAGTTCCATACAAATACAAAAACCAAGGATAAGGGCGATAGAGAAATTTTTTGAATTATTTTTTTTCTTTGATGACATCATAGACCTCATTTTTATGTTTCCAAACCCAAAGGTAATAATCTTTTCTTTTTAAGAGAGAGGCGGCTTCTTGATCAATGATTATTTTGGTATTCCTGTGGAACTGAAGGATGGAGGCTGGACAAGAAGAGGAAATAGGATCTTCCACAGCTTTGGCTGTGGCTTCTGCTTTTTCCTTTCCTGAAGCCACCAATATGATTTCTTTAGAATCCATGATAGTGCCGATTCCCATGGTGAGGGCAAATTTGGGCCCCTTTTCAAGACCAAAATTGTCACTTAAGGTGGTTTCAGTTAGAGTTTTCACTCTGGTTCTGGCTTGAAGAGATGAAGAGGATTCATTGAATCCAATGTGTCCTTCTCTTCCAATTCCCAGAATTTGAAGGTCAATTCCCCCAGATTTTTTTATCAAATTTTCAAATTTTCTGCAGGCCCCCTCAATACTTTTGGGCCTAGTGGGCAGGATGTATGTATTTTTAGATTTTATGTTTGTCTTTGAGAAAAGATTTTCTTTCATGTAGGAATGAAATGTTATGGGGTCATCAGAATCCAGGCCAATGTATTCATCAAGATTAAATGTTTTGACTTTACTGAAGTCTATGTTTTCTTTTTGATAGGCTTGGACTAAATTTTGGTAGACTCCTATCATAGTCTTTCCGGTAGCCAACCCAAGAACCAAACCTGGATTTTTTCGCACAGCAGATACAATCCTGGCGCTGACTTCTTGGCTGACTTGTTCATAGGCAGGCAAAATAATGATTTCCACTTACAAGCGCTCCTTTATTTCAGAATATATGGAATTGATAAGTTTTTCCTCTTTTCCCTCAATGATGATTCTCATCACCGGTTCTGTGTTTGAGGGCCTCACATGCAGCCAGAATTCAGGATAGTCAATTCTTATTCCATCTTCGGTGTTGACTTGTCCTTGTTTGAATTTCGAGGTTATTAAATTGAATATCCTTTTCCGATCACTGAAGCTGGCTTTAACTTTTTTCTTGATCATCTTATAGGTTGGGAGTTCTTGTCTGAGCTGGGATATGCTTTTATCTGAACAAGCCAGATATTCAAGGATCAGAGCCATTCCTGTGAAGCTGTCTCGACAGGCATGGACTTCTGTATTGATAATCCCTCCGTTTCCTTCACCCCCGATTTTGGCTCCAATTTCCAGCATCTTACTAGAAACATTGATTTCTCCAACCTTGGTTTTGATAAGTTTAACCCCCATTTTTTTAGTTATATCTTCCATAACCCGGGATGTAGAAAGATTAACCACAACCGGGGATTTTTGTTTATAAGAGAGATAGTGTTTTACGGCTAGAGCCAGGGTATATTCTTCTCCGATGGGCTTTGCTTTTTCATCCACCACAGCTAACCTGTCAGCATCAGCGTCTTGAGCAAATCCTATATCAGCTCCGTATTTTTTTACAGATTCACATAATTTTTCTATATTTTCAGGCAGGGGTTCGGGATTTCTGGGAAAACCATCGGATAATTGATCGTTGATGCAAATGGCTTCAGCTCCCAAATTTTCAAGATAATTTTTTACATAAGGAGAGGCTGCTCCTCCACAAGGATCAATGATGACTTTGGGCCTCTTTTTTTTGATGGCTTGTGTGTTGACGGTTCTAAGGATTTTATTCTCATGGATTCTGAAGGAATGAGCTTCTTTTTTTATGATTCCTGATTTATGGACTCTTTTAAACTTTCCTTGATAATAATAGTCTAATAATTCTTCAGCTTCATAGAGGTTGAGGAAAAAGCCGCCTTTTTTTATGAGTTTGAGGGCATTCCATTCCACTGGATTATGTGAGGCGGTGATTGAGATTCCACCTTTTAGTTTTTTTGACTTCACATAAACTTGAAGTGAGGGGATGGGCAGTATTCCCATGTCAATGGGAGTGGCTCCGCATGAAAGCAACCCAGAAAAAACCGAGTATTTAAGCATATTTCCGGAAGGTCTGGTGTCCTGGGCCACTCCAATTTCTCCCTCTCCGATGAAACTGGAGAAGGCTTCTGAAAATTTTAAAATCAATTGTGGGGTTAGGCTTTGCCCCACAATGCCTCTTATTCCGGAGATGCTTATTTTCAGGTCAGATATTCTCAAATTTCAATCCTTTCCTTAATTTCTTCTTCAATAGAAGAAATGCTTTTCTGGTCTTTTCCCTCAATCATAATCCTTAAAATAAATTCAGTGAGAGAAGGCCTTATGATAAACCAGGCATTCTTTCTATTCACTCTGATTCCATCTGTATAATCTGGATTTTCTTTGGAATATTTTTCTTCAAGCTGGTCCATAACCCTGTATATTTTGATCGGAGAAACTCCGATTTTGATTTTCTTTCGCACAAGTAAGGGGAAAGGAGAAATGATTTCAGACATTTTTTTGCCCTTCCTAGCCATAAGGTCAAGAATCAGAGTCAAGGCAAGCAGAGAATCGTATCCCGGAGAAAAGGGAAGAAAAGCAAAGCTTCCGCTTCCTTCTCCCCCTGCTTTGGATTCCTCTGCGAGCATAGTGTGGGTAACTGAAGACTGACCCACTTTTGTTCTGATGACTTTTAGGTTTGTTTCTTTTGCAGCCCAGTCAACAAGGGAAGAAGAAGCCACTGTGGACACAACTTTTTTTATTTTTCCTTTTAAAGAAATCAGGCAAAGAGGGAGGGTCATTTCTTCACTTAACCCCTTTCCTTTTTCTGAGACTAGAGATATCCGACTTCCATCTGAATTTAATAGAAAGCCTAGGTCAGAATCCGTGGCTTTAACCACAGCTTCTGCCTGAGATGAATTTTCGATAGAAGGTTCTGGAGAATGGGAAAAGGGTTTGTCGGTTTCATCATTTAAGGTGATTGTTTTTAGTCCAAAAAATTGACTGTATGGTTTAAGAAAAGGAGAAACAGCTCCATTGCATGGATCAGCGGTTATTTTAAATCCGGCTTTTTTAATTTCTTTAAAATGGACTATTTTTGATAAGGCTTCTAGGTAGAGGTGGAACGGAAAAACACTTTCTTTTATTTTTCCTAGCTTATCCCAGGGCGCTTTTTCAAACCATCCTGCTTCATAGATATTAAACACTTCAGGCCCTTCTGAAGCATCCAGATAGAATCCTTCGCTGTCTAATAAAAGAATAGCATTCCAGGGAGAAGGATTGTGTCCGGCTGATACTGATAGTCCTCCAGAATAGTTATTTTTGTTTAAAAAAAACTGAAGAAAAGGAGTGGGTAGTCTCCCGAAATCAATACAATCCAATCCAGAAGCACTCACAGAAGAGATCGATGACAGGGCCAGCATGCGGCTTGATTCTCTGCAGTCTCTGCACAGAGCCATAGTTCCCTTTTCTAAATAAGATGAAAAGGCCGATGCAAACTTAGAAGCGATTTCAACATTCAGGGCTTGAGGAACTTTCCCTCTTATGCCAGAGATGGAAATCCTTAATCTGTCTTCCAATTTTTAACTCCTCATATTTTTTTTCCTTTTTCATACACAGATTCCACTTCAAATGATTGGTTTAGAACAACAAAGTCAGCATCCTCTCCAGGTTTAATTTCAGGCAGGGAAAGGTTGAAAAATTCAAGGCTGTTCAAACAGGCCAGAGGGATGATTTCTTCAGGTTTGATTTTGTGGTCAAAAAGCATCTTGGCTTGCTCAGGAACTGAAGTAGCCCCTCCCGCAAGAAGGTGATCTTTGATTGTTATTTGGCGACCTGTTTTGTCAATGTTGATATTCGGATATTTCTCTCTTTTGGAAAAGGCTGAGGGAACCATGTCTGATGTGATGCTGAAAGCAGGGCCTTTAATTTTAAGAAGGAGCTGAAAAAATTCCCAAGAGTTGTGAATTCCATCTGCTATGACTTCAAGATGAAGGTCCTCTAAAAGAAGGCCAGCTCCGGTGAGCCCTATCTCCCTATGATGAAGTTTGCTCATCGCGTTAGGGTAATGGGTCATATGTCTAAGGCCAAAGCCATAGAGTTTTGAAAATTCTTTGAACGAAGATTGACTGTGACCTGCCGAGGGGACTTTTTGTTTTTGCAGGCTTTTTTTAACAAAAATATCTGATTTTTTGATCTCGGGTGCGAAAGTGTGTATTTTGAAATATTCGATATCTAACCATTCTTCTATGTTTTTCATGGAGGGAAAAAGTATGTTTTTCTCGTCCTGAACTCCCTTTTTTTCCGGATTGATAAAAGGACCTTCCACTCTTAAAAAAGGGAAAATAGTGTGGGGCCTGTTTGATTTGTATTTATTAAACCAAGCGGATATTTTTTTTAATTTGTCCAGAGAAGAGCAGCTTATGGTAGGAACAGCGCAGAAAACGCCTAACTGTTTGAGTTTATTTTCAATGGGACCAAATTCATTTTTTTCAAAATCATATCCCCATCCCCCATGAATATGGGGATCGGTAAAAGGGGGGATGACGTAGGCTGCTTCATGAGGGCGGCATTTAAGACCTTTTCCTATTTTTCCATTTTTTGTATGGAATTCAGAATAACTGAAACTTCCTTGTTTCCAAACCAGGCCTTTAAAACTTTTTATAGAATTATTGTTTTCGCCCTTTTTCTGCTGCATTTGATTCTCTTCCATTTTCTAACAAACAATATTTTAATTCAAATTTTTTGTTCCAATTTACCTCAAAGTTTTAATAAAATAGATAAAGATATGGCAAATCACCGACTTTTTGATTTTAAAAGCAGCGGAGAACTATTAAAAGCCTCAGAGAGTTATGGTTTCACCCTTCCTTTTAGTAAGGACATATCCCCTTTATTTAAAAAAGCATTTATAGGGGACAAGGAAATCCCTAACCGTTTTGCGGTTCAGCCTATGGAAGGATATGATGCTTATACAAACGGGGGGCCCAGTAAGTGGACCACAAGACGATATCTTCGTTATGCTGAAGGAGGAAGCGGGCTTATCTGGTTTGAAGCCACTGCCGTGACCAATGATTCCAGATCTAATCCAAGGCAACTCTATATTCACAATGAAAACATGGATTCTTTCAAGTCTCTTATTGAACAGATGCGTTCAGCTGCCATCAATAAATTTGGGAAATCCCACCGGATTTATTGTGTGCTGCAGCTCACACATTCGGGAAGATACAGCAGGCCCAGCGAAAGGTTCAAGCCTAGAGTGGCTCAGTTTAATCCCTTTTTAGATAAAGATCCCAGAGACATCGAGATTATCAGTGATAAAGAACTCGATTCTTTACAGGATGAATTTTTAGAAGCTGCGCGTTTAGCTTTTTATTCAGGCTTTGATGCTGTGGATATCAAGTGCTGTCATGGATATCTCTTGAATGAATTGCTGGGAGCCTATGCCAGAGAGAAAAGCCGGTACGGAGGAGGCTTTGAAAATCGGACCCGGTTTATGACTGAGATTACCCATAAAATCGGAGCCAGTATAAAAGAGATTGATATTTTTTCAAGGATAAGCGCATTTGATGGAATCCCTTTCCCCTATGGATTTGGATTTGCCAAGGAAACCAGCCTGGATATAGATCTGACTGAAATAACAGTACTGATTAGAAGATTATTGATTCTGGGTGCGTCCTTGTTTAATATAACCGCAGGGAATCCATATTATAAGCCTCATCTCAGCAGGCCTTTTGATCGACCAGCAGGCGGTACCAGTGATCCTGAGGAAGATCCTTTAGTTGGAGTGATTAGGCTCATAAAAATTGCCTCACATCTCCAAAAAGAGTTTCCTTCTGTGCCGTTTGTGGGAACAGGTTATTCATGGCTGCGTCAATTTTTTCCTTATGTGGGTGCTGGGGCTATCAAACAGAAAAAAGCCACCTTTATGGGATTGGGAAGAAGCTCCCTGGCCTATCCTGAGGCTCCAGTGGATCTCATGGAAAAAGAAAAACTAGATAAAAACAAGGTTTGCATCACATGTTCCCGGTGTACAGAGCTGATGCGGAATCAAATCAAAACTGGGTGTGTTATTCAGGACGAGTCCGTGTATGGAAAAGAATATAAAAAGATGAGAGCGTCCAGAACAGTTGGGAGATCATAGAATTGTGCGAAAAGAAATCATAAATATCAGAGAAATTGAAATTCCCTGCTATTCTGTCAACACGGTGGTGGTGGGAAGTGGGATCGCTGCGTTAAATTCAGCTATTTGTCTCTATGAAAATGGAATCAAAGATATAGCGGTGGTGACAGATCACTGGGGAGGAGGGACCTCCAATAATGCAGGATCTGATAAACAGACCTATTATAAAATGTCGCTTTCAGGTGATGTGCCGGATTCTCCTGAAAGGATGGCCCAAGACCTTTACCAAGGGAGCTGCATGCACGGAGATGTGGCTCTCTGTGAAGCTGTAAATTCAGTGAGATGTTTTTTCAGTTTAGTGAATATGGGAGTCCCTTTTCCCTATGATAAATATGGAACTTATGTAGGCTATAAGACAGACAATGATCCTTTGGGTAGAGCCACCTCAGCAGGTCCCCTTACGAGCCATTTGATGTTCAAGTGTATGGCTGGAGAGGTAAAGAAGAGAGGGATAAAAATTTTCAACCAGCACCAAGTTATCGCCCTTTTAGATAAAGATAAAAACAGCGGAAAGCAGGTCATAGGAGCTTTGGCATTCAATAAAGAACAGCTTGACTCTGATTCAAAAGGACTGGTGGTATTCAATGCCGTGAATGTGATTCTAGGGACTGGAGGGCCAGCAGGCATGTATAAATCCTCAGTTCATCCCCAGAGCCAGAAAGGATCCACAGGACTCGCGTTTGAAATAGGAGCTGAAGGGCAAAATTTGACTGAATCTCAGTTTGGTTTGGCTGCGAAAAAATTCAGATGGAATCTGTCGGGCACTTATCAGCAGGTGATTCCTAGATATTTATCTACAGATAAAAAAGGAGAGGATGAAAGAGAATTCCTAAATGATTTATTTCCTAGTACCCGCCATCTAGTCAATGCCATATTTTTAAAGGGTTATGAATGGCCTTTTGACGCCAGAAAGGTCCAGAATCATGGGTCTTCATTGATAGATATCCTTGTTTTTATAGAGACAAGCCAAAAAGGAAGGAGGGTTTTTCTGGATTACACCCGAAATATAACCGGAGATAAAAAATCTAGAAATTTTGATTTTTCCCTTCTGGACAGAAAGGCCTATATCTATTTGAAAAAATCTCAAGCCTTATTTGGGACTCCTGTCCAGAGATTGGAACAGATGAATGAGCCTGCTTATCAAGTGTTTAAAGACCATGGAATTGATCTCCAAAAAGAACCTTTAGAGATCGCTGTTTGTGCTCAGCACAACAATGGAGGATTGAAAGGAAATATGTGGTGGGAATCAAATGTCAAGCATCTTTTTCCAGTAGGAGAAGTCTGTGGCACTCATGGAGTGCGCCGACCGGGCGGATCATCATTAAATTCATGTCAAGTAGGAGGACTGAGGGCGGCCCAGTTTATATCCAAAAATTATTCTTTTGACCCACCAAAAATAGATGATTTTTATCCTAAAATAGAGGAGAAAGTTTCAAACACAATAGATTTCATAGAAAGAATTTTATCAAAATCTGAATCAAAAGGATTTTCTATGAGTCGAGTTTTAGAGAAAATAAGAATGAGGATGTCTTTATATGGAGGAATCATAAGAGAAAAAGATATCATTTCTGAAGAGAAAGCCAAGGCCTGGAAGCTTTATCATCAAATAAAAAAAGAAATGGCTGTTGATTCTCCAGGAGAACTCCCTAAGGCTTTTAAGTGCCTTGATACCTGTCTCACCCATGCTGTTTATCTGGAGGCTTTGAATGAGTACTTAAGAAAAGGGGGACAGAGCCGGGGTTCATATATAGTGAAAAATCCCCAGGGAGAAAAGCCTTGTAAGGAGCTGGATGATAAGTGGAGATATGTGTGTGATGAGAAGGATTCTTTTACCCATAGCAAGATACTTGAATTGAGTGTAAATAAAAAATTTAAGGTCAAGAAAAAATGGGTCAGCATCCGACCCATCCCTAAAAACGATTTTTGGTTTGAAAGGGTTTGGAAAGAATTCAGGGATAATAAATTAGTCGAATAGGAGATTTAAATTGGGCCAAAGAAAAGTGGCTTTAATCACAGGAGCGTCCAGGGGAATAGGACGGGGGATCGCTTTAGAATTAGCTAAAATTGGATATGATATTGCAGGGAACGCCACTCGATTGCATTCTTCTAATAGGAAAACAGGACTGTTAGAAGTCAAAAAAGAAGTCAAAGAATTTCAGGTTGATTTCTTTCCTGTTCAGGGAGAGATTTCAGATTTGAACATTCATGAAAAACTCATCCATAAAGTCTTGAACAGATTTGAGGCTATCGATGTTCTGGTTAACAATGCCGGTGTTGCTCCTGAAAAAAGGGAAGATATTCTTCTCACAACACCTAAGAGTTTTGACCGTTTGTGGTCTATAAATACGCGTGGTGCTTTTTTTCTCACCCAAAAAATAGCCCGGATTATGATTGAACAGAAAAAAAAGGATCCGGATTATAAACCCTATATTGTGTTTATTTCATCGGTTTCTGCTGAGTTTTCTTCCCCCTCCAGGGCTGAGTACTGCATTTCCAAGGCTGCGCTGAGTCAGACCGCTCGTATTTATGCAGACCGGTTAGCTGAGTATAAGATCATTGTCTATGAGATACGGCCAGGAATTATTATGACAGATATGACCAAACCGGTTAAAAAGAAATATGATAGGATGATTGAGCAAGGAGTGGTCCCTCAGAAAAGATGGGGAACTCCAGAAGATGTGGGAAAGGCTGTGGCAGCTCTTGTTCAAGGGAATTTTGATTATTCCACAGGAGCGGTCATCGAAGTCAGCGGAGGAATGAATATAAGAAGATTGTGATTTAATCATCATGGAGTTTATCAATGCATAAATCTGAGAGATTATTGAATCTGCTGAAAAAAAACAGGCTGGTGGCCTTATTAAATCCTCGAAACAAAGCCGAGTGTGTTAGAGCTTACCAGATTTGCAAAAAGAACGGGATTATCTTAGAGATAGCTCTTCGATCAGAGTCTGCTGAACAAGGAATTGAATTGGTTTTAGATAAATATCCGGACGCTCTGCTTCTTGCCGGAACAGTCATGACTGAAAAACAGGCTAAAAAAGTGATTGAGCTTGGAGTTGCGGGTGTGGTTTCAGCTGATTATATTCCGGATATGGTTAA
>DASRVI010000266.1:0-2981 GCA_035655135.1 Acidobacteriota bacterium
CAGGAAAGCAAAAACCATGACTCCGGCATTAAACAGTCCATAGAACGAAGCAAGGTTGCTTTCTCCTGTGATTTTATTATATATAATCGAGTTGAACTGAAAATCGATCAGCAAAGAAACAATAAAAGTGACAGAAACGATCAGAGCCATTAGATAAAGATAAGGATTATTTCTCACACAATCCCAACATGACTTAAAACTGATTTCAGAGGCTGGATTTATTTTTTCTTCAGCTAAATCATCTTTATAATTTTTAAAGATCAGGCTGGCTATAAAAAAACACAACAGCAGCATAAAGGCTGATATCAAAAATAAAAAGTTATAGAGAAAAGTGCCGGCAGAAAATTTAGTTAAAAGGCCTCCTAACAATCCACCCAAAATCCCTCCACTTCCTATAAAGCCAATGATCTTTCTTATTTCTCTTGGATTAAACACCTCATTGGCTACCAGCCAGAATTGGGTCATGAGAACAGAAATCAAGATATTAACCCATATCCAATTTGCTAAGGGAAACCATCTTAATTCTAATAGAAAAAGAAAATACAAAATAATATTTATGAATGAAAAAAAGACAAGACTGGACAAGATTAGTTTTCTTTTAGTAATTTTAGCCTGAAATTTGGCGTGCAGGACCACCACGATTCCAGCAATCAAAGCGGTCAAAAGATAGGCATAAGGGAGATGATCTTTTCCTAGTTTGTCAATGAAGTCTGCATTTCTAACAGACTTCATTATGGTAAAAGGAGCTGTGATTAAAAAGAAATACAAAAAAAGATATATGGATAATCTTTTTTTTTCTTGATCTATATTTATGAATCTAAATGTGAATTTTCTAAGCATATTCTCACTCACATATGCCGATTAAAAGAATGCGGTTATCCTTTTGAAAAGCTTTCCAATGCTTTTTGTTCATCACTAAATATATCTAAGACTTTAGATAACATAGTGACTTGAAATACAAGAGAAAGCTTTTTCGATATATTTGTGAGTTTTAAACTTCCCCCTACGTTTTGAGTTGAGATATAACTGGCAAGGATTTCACCCACCCCAAAACTGTCAATAAATTCCACTTTTTCCAAATTTAGAAGAAATTTTCTTTTGTTTTGATCAAGATGATCTTTAATCATTTGATGCAGAGTAACATCAGAGGCTTCAGATCTTCTGATTTCTCCTTTGACATCCAATATGGTGACTTCTTGTTTCTCTCTAAGGTTTATTTCCATCTTTTCATCTATAAGCTTTTATCAAAACAATAGTTATAAGTCAATATTGTAACCTTCTCTTTTTATATTAACTCTTTGTCTTTTAAGAATTTATAAATAATCTTTGTGCTTTCTATGATGCTGTGTTTTGACGTATCTATGATAATTTCAGGATTGAAGGGTTCTTCATAAGGAGCAGATATTCCTGTGAATTCCTTGATCTCTCCTTTCCTTGCTTTTTTATAGAGTCCTTTGGGATCTCTTTTCTCAGCAATTTTTAGGGGAACTTTTAAAAAAACTTCAATAAATTTACCTTTTTCCAAAAGCGCACGGGCTTTATCTCTGTCACTACGGTAAGGAGATATAAAAGCAGTCATGGTGATGATACCAGCCTCAGAAAAAAGTTTGGCTACCTCTCCTATACGCCTAATATTCTCTTCTCTATCTTCTGGAGAAAACCCTAGATTTTTGTTTAATCCGTGGCGGATATTGTCTCCATCCAGAACGAAAGATAGTTTTCTTTCATGAAAAAGTTTCTTTTCCAAGGCATGGGCCAGTGTTGATTTTCCCGATCCAGACAATCCTGTGAACCAGATAACAATCCCTTTCTGATTAAGGAGCTTATTTCTGTCTTCTCTGGTGACATCGCCTTTGTGCCAGGTGATATTGGTTGCTTTTTGAATAGTCATGGTGTTCTCCGTCTGTATCTCACTTTGAATGCCCAGATTTTTTGTAGTAATCAATCAAAATTTGAGCCACTTCTGGACGGGTGAATTCTTTAGGCGGCATTTGTCCTTTAGACAGCATTTCTCTTACTTTGGTGCCGCTTATCAGAACTCGATATTTTTTATCATGGGAGCAGGTCTTCATGGATGCCATTCCATCACATTTATGACACCAAAAAGTCCAGTCAATATTCAGTGGCTGAATTTTCAGTTCTCCGGGTATTATTTGAGTGAATATTTTCTGAGCATCAAAAGGACCATAATAATTTCCCACCCCTGCATGGTCTCTTCCTATGATGAGATGAGTGCATCCATAATTCTGCCTGAATATGGCATGAAGCAGAGCTTCCCTGGGACCTCCATACCTCATCTCCATAGGATATACTTTGAGCACTACTCGGTCCTTAGGGTAATAATTTTCAAGAAGGACCTCATAACACTTCATCCTGATATCAGCGGGAATATCATCTGCTTTTAACTTTCCCACTAAAGGATGAATCAAAATCCCATCACTCACTTCAAGAGCGATCTTTGTGCAGTATTCATGACTTCTATGGATGGGATTTCTAGTCTGAAAAGCAGAAATCGTTGGCCATCCCTTTTTTGAAAATATTTTCCTTGTTTCAGCAGGCCGAGCATAATAAGATCCGTATAATTCAGGATAAGGCCCCTCACTCAGAGCTTTCACGGGACCTCCCAGAAGAACATCGTGTTGTTGAAATACTTTTTTTACACCCGGATGAGCCTCATCTTTGGTGAAAAAAACCTGCTTAGCTTCATGTTCCTTATCATAGCTGTACTTATCTTCAACCTTCATTAGTCCCATTAAGTCGCTGCTTTCATCATCTATGAGTGCGATTTCTTCTCCTAAAGCAATATGATCCGCTTGTTGCTTGGTGACAGACAAAGTGATAGGAATAGGCCAAAGAGTCCCGTCAGATAAATGAATATTATCCACGACTTCTTTATAGTCTTTTTCTTTTATAAAGCCGTTCAGGGGACTGAATGCGCCTATGGCCATCATAATAAGATCTGACGTCTCACGGGAGGATAG
>DASRVI010000267.1:0-5276 GCA_035655135.1 Acidobacteriota bacterium
CTTCGGTCTCCATTATAGATATGTCAAAGGTGCCTCCTCCCATGTCATAAACAGCCACTTTCAGATTTTTTCTTTTGTTTAATCCATGGGCAAGACAGGCTGAAGTGGGTTCGTTTATCATTCTTAAAATATCAAGTCCGGCTATTTTTGCGGCATCTTTGGTAGCCTGCCGTTGGTGGTCATTGAAATGGGCAGGGACTGTGATGATGGCTTTGCTAATTTTTTCACCAAAATAGGATTCAGCACATTTTTTGAGATAGTTGAGAATAATGGATGATACTTCTTGGGGGCTTATGATATTGGACTGAATCTCCAGCATAACATCTCCATTTTCCGCTTCGGTGAGCTTGTACGGGACTCTTTCTTTAAATTGTTTAAGCTCTTTAGATTTGTATTTTTTCCCCATGATTCTTTTTATGGCATAGATTGTATTTTGAGGATTGGTTGTAGCCTGTCTTAATGCTGTATTTCCTATGAGCATCTTACCAGTACTTGTGAAGCTCACTACTGAAGGAGTGGTGGAAAATCCTTCCAGATTGGGAATGACTTTAGGTTTATCGCCATCCATAAAGGCAATACAAGAATAAGTAGTGCCCAGGTCGATTCCAATTATATGTTCCATGGTCAATTCTATTTCTTAGGAACCTTTACTTTAACCAAAGTTGGGCGCAGGAGTCTTTGATGGATCATATATCCTTTCTGAACTACTTCACTTATGGTTGGCTCTTTGACTTCTTCTGATTCCTCAGACATCAGAGCTTCATGGAAACGTGGATCAAATTTCTTCCCTTCTAATTCAATGGGCCTGATTCCATTGGTTTTCAATAGGTTTTCCAGTTGTTTGTGAATGAGTTCAATCCCCTCTCTAAAATGTTTTTTATCTCCTTCTTCTTTTTTTTCTAAAGCTCTATCAAAATTATCCAGGATAGAGATGAGCTCTCTAAATAATTCACTTAAAGCATATTGATAGAATTCATTTTTTTCTTTCTCTGTTCGTTTTCTTAGATTGTCTTTTTCTGCCGCTTCTCTTAAATACTGCTCTTTTAATTTTTCATTTTCAATTTCATAATCTTTTATCTTTTCTTTAAGCTTTTTTATTTCGCTCAGGCTGATTTCCTTCTTTTTTTCTAAACCTTTTTCCTTGGTCTCAGTTTCAGGTTCAGACTTTTTAGATTTCTTTTCTTCTTCGGTTATATATTCTATTTCGTTTTCATCTTTTTCTTTGACATCTGAATCGGTTTCAAATTTTTTGTTCATTTTTCCTCCTCACTGACTATAACTGATGGTTTGACTGAGTTTTTTTGCCACAATATCTACAAGAGGGATGATTTTTTTATAGGGCAGTCTTTTGGGTCCAATGATGCCCAACGAGCCCAGAACTTGATCTTCAGTTCCATAATGAGACATAATCAGGGAACATTCAGAAATATCTGGAAGCTCAAGCTCTGATCCAATGACCACTTTGACTCTGTCTAGACTGATGAAATCAGAGAGAAGTCTTGCCAGCTTGTTTTTTTCCTCGAAATTTCTGAATAAAGATATGAGTCTCTCCATATCAAAGAGTTCAGCTTTTTCCAAAAATTTGGATGTTCCCTGTAAATAAATTTGGGATGCTCTTTGGCCATTAAAATAAGTATCTAAAAACAAACCTAATTTATTGATGGAATCTTCAAATTTAATTCGATACTTAGGGGCTTCTTTCAGCAGATAATCTCGGATGTTGGTAAGATTTTTACCCCTAAAATTCAGATTGATATATCTGGAAAACTTATTCAATTCTTCCTGGGTCAAAGGAACAGAGGTTATAACGATTTCATTTAAAACAATATTTGAAGAAGTGATGATTATGAGCAGGACT
Organism: Acidobacteriota bacterium; assembly: GCA_035655135.1. Classification (GTDB taxonomy): domain Bacteria; phylum Acidobacteriota; class Aminicenantia; order Aminicenantales; family Aminicenantaceae; genus WJMT01. The sequence goes on from DASRVI010000267.1 coordinate 1,859, forward strand.
TTATCCTCACCTAATCTAATCAATCTGAGATGTTTGAATTCAAGCTTTGAAATCTGAGGGGAAATGACAAATCCCATATTATCTGAACAGTCAGATAATAGTTTCGATGTTTTGTTCAAAATTGTGTTGAAGTCATCCTTTTCTATACTCATGATATCATTGGGAATGCTGAATTCATGTTGAGACTTAAAAGTTTCTTTCAAAATATAGTTTACATAATATCTTAACCCTATGTCAGTAGGAATTCGACCTGCTGCTACATGTGGTTGAGATAAGTAACCTTTTTGTTCCAGCCTCGCCATGATATTCCTGATCGTGGCAGAAGATACAGAGATATTTTCATTTTTTTTGATACAGCCTGAGCTTACAGGCTTGCCAATCTTAAGATAGTTTTCAACAACTTTCCTTAAAATTTTCATGTCTTTTTCTGTTTTTTTCATCTGTATTTCTCTATTTTTTATAGCATTAAAGTCTGAAAATTGTCAACTTGATAGGCTCAAAATGGTCTTTTTATGAACAGTCAATTTTAGTTGATTCTTATACCTGCGTAACCCACAACTTGATCAAAATCACCTGTCATATCTCCTGAGTTTTGATATTTAACCAGCGTGGCTTTAGATGCCCCCATTTGTTTGGCAGCAATAATGGCAGCAGCTGTAGGCTGGAATCCGCACATACTGATGTTTTCTTTTTTTACAGTGTCAACCAATTTTTTGGGATTAAGATCAAGGATTTGGTCTATGGCCTTCTTATCTTTTCTTTGGGCAACTTCCTGTGTTTCTTGATGGCTCATATCAGTACTGGATATAAGGAGCGTTTCTTTTCCCAGAGATTTTATACTTTGCGCTATGGCTTCTCCCAGACTTTCAAGGTCCTTGTAGTCAGCATAATAAGAAATGCAAATAGGAACGATACTGAATTCTTTTTTAAAAAACTGTAAGAACGGAAGCTGGACTTCTAAGGAATGTTCTTTCTTATGAACATCATCTTCTTCCTGAATGACATCTACATGAGAGCTTATCATTTCTGCGAGTTCTTCATTGATCGGGATATTTCCTAATGGAGTGATCCACTCTCCTTTTTTCATTATGGCAATCCTTGAATCCATGTACACATGACTGGGGCCTAAGAGTACATAATTTTCAGGGAGTACGGTTGTGGAATAAACCATACCTGCAACCTTGCCAGAATAGACATATCCTGCATGAGGGGAGATAATGCATTTGGCTTTTTTCTTCGGAGCCTTTAAATCAACCATTTTTTGAATCATCGATTTCAAGTTTTCAGGATCAGATGGATAAAAGTAACCAGCTACATAGGGTTGTCTGATCATTTCCAATCCCCTCCTTTCTTTAATTTTACTTTACTATTTGTTTCAAATTCAATACCTGAGTTTTTTAGTTCGGCAAGAATAGGTTCATAGATTTCTAGGCTCACAGGTATCTGAACACCTGTAATTCTTATTTTTCCATTTAAAATATTTTTAGCGGCTATGGCAAGCGGAAGCCCCACAGTCCTGGCCATAGCTGTATCACCATTAGGATTCCCATGATCCACAAGAGTGGATATTATTTCTTGGATGTGACGGTTTTCGTATTCCGCGGTTATCCTGTGCTGAAGAATGATCATATCTCTCTCCCCTTTTTGATAGCTCAGCTTTTTCTCCATCAGATTAATCAATATATCCAATGGAGAACTCTTTTTTAGAGGTAGAGGTTGTTTTTTGAAAAAACCCAGCCAATCCATGCATTCAATGAAGACTGAATCTCTTTTTATGTTCAGGTAAGAAGCAAGGTCAGTTTTTATATCTTGTTTTTCAGCCAGTCCGGTTATTTTCCTGAGAAAATCAATCTTATTTATCTCTCCCCAGCATTTGCTTTCTTCATCAAGTAGCCCTGTTTTCTGTGCCTGATGCATGAATGAGCACCATCCTTTATACCTCAGTGTACCCCTCATCAAGGTTTGTGTGTTCTGGATTTGATAAAGGTCTATATAAGGAAGTGAGTTTCTATTTGGATATCCTTCCAAATCCCCGACTCCTGGTATATGAATGAGGGTGGGATTTTGGAAAAGCTTTTCCGCAGGGATAAAGGTTTTTTTGTCGTTTTTAAGATATTGGGCTGGATTTTTTCCAGCTAATAAAACACCTCTAGGGCTCCATGAAAATTTATATCCAAATGGATTTGTATTTGCCTCTGGAGCTGGAAGCCCTCCGCAGTAGGATACAAAACTCAAAACAGATCCTCTTTTTTTCTTTATTTGATTGATAATTCTCATGGCTTCCATATGATCAATGCCGGGGTCCAAGCCTATTTCATTGAGAAGCAGAATTCCTTTTTGCTTGGCTTCTGAATGAAATTTTTGCATGGATTCGCTGACATAAGAGGCTGTTATCATGTTTGTATTGAGTTCAAGACAGTGCTTAGCTATTTCTGGATGAAATGTATGCGGCAGAATACTGATAACTATATTTGCTTTGGATATCAAGTCTCTGGTTTTTTTCTTGTTTCTGATGTTGAGATGAACCGCCTGGGTATGGGATGATTTTGCCGACAGATTTTTAGCTTTGTTAAAGACTTGATCCGCAATGGTCAGTTTTATATTTGATTGACGTTGGAGATATTTGATTAAAGGCGGAGCCACAGACCCGGCTCCCAGCACCAAAACATTTTTATTCATTTCATATGTCCTGTTATATAAATTTTTCCATATATTTATAATCAGTTGTGAATTCACCTTTATAGAGGATCACAGCTTTTTTGACAGGCTCGGGAAGGCTGCAATTATTAAAATCGTGTGAAAAATCAGCATTGACAATGCCTGGTATAAATGGTTTCAGAGCTTTGCTGAAAAAAACAGATGATTCGTAAGGTATCTCAGCGGGAAGGTTGTCAATGCTCATCACAGCCACTCCCCTGCCGTTTGATTCATTGTTTACTTTTTCTGATAAAGGGTCATAAATATAAAATGGGTTGTCCGGAGTCATGCTGAATTTAGTGCATTCTATAGAACCGTTGATATCAAAGGATATATCTCCTATCATCTTAAGGCGCGGTTTTTGATTCGAATTAAACAATGTCTTAAGGTCAGAAATTTTGACAAATTTTGGATATTTGGGTTCCCAGTATATGCAGTTAACCAAAACAGTTAAATAAGGAAGATAATTTGAAAATTTAGATTGATACTTTTCTGGATGTTTGTAATAGTCCTGAAGTCTAAATTTGTGGGTGTCGTTAATGGGTTCCACCATATCTTTTTCTTTGAAAACCACTTTGTAAAGTCTGTTGTTTTGATAGTTTTGGCTGTTGATGAATGCTTCTAAATTTTGAGCTTTGATTTCTTGGTGAGGCAAAATATCAAATATTTCTTGAGCTCCTTTAGAAGTGTTCCCATAACCGGAGAATCCACAAACAAGAGG
>DASRVI010000268.1:0-5787 GCA_035655135.1 Acidobacteriota bacterium
ATTAGTGTATTCAATGATGTTTTAGGTCCTGTGATGAGGGGCCCTTCCAGTTCCCATACGGCTGGTTCATATCGAATCGCCCTTATTTCAAAAAATCTTCTTAATGAATTACCAATGGAAGCTTCTTTTACCTTTGGAAAAAATCGATCTTACGTTCAAGTGTATAAAGAACAAGGGGTGGATAGTGCCTTTGCAGCAGGATTGATAGGATGGGATATAACAGATCCGCGTTTTTTCCAATCTATAGAGTCTGCTCAAAAAAGAGGATTAAAAATTGTCTTTAATAAAGGAGAGTTGAAGGACAAACATCCTAATGCCGTTCAGATACAATTAAGGTCAAAATACGACAAAAAAATAGAGATTAATGCTAAATCTATAGGGGGAGGAGCGTTCAAAATCACAGGATTAAACGGTTGGTCAGTGGATATAGACGGCAAGTCCCATGTGCTGATAATAGAATATTACAAACAAGAACAACTGAATACACTTGATTTTTTTAATTCGGACCCAGATATAAAAATTGAGAGAAAAAACAAGAACAATAAAACCCTTATCTGTTTCAAAAAAAGTTCAAAATTTGATGAAGAGATCCTTTTAAGTCTCCGCCAGAATCCCAAAGTCAAAAATATCTGGATTTCTTCACCTGTATTTTTTACCAGAAAGGGGAAAGAACTTTTTCTAAGTTCAGAAGAAATCATCACCAAAGCAAAAAGAACCAAAAAAACTTTAGGGCAGGTAGCAATTGAATATGAATCAAAACTGCTGGGTCTCTCTCCACAAATAATCCTTAAAGAGATGCAAAAACGTTTTCAGGTTATGGAAGATTCAGTTCAAAAAGGCTTTATTAATAAAAACGTGAACATGAGACTCCTCAGGCCTTGCGCTGGAAAAATCATAAAGAGTGAAGCCAAAGGACAGCTTCTAGGCGGAGGGATTCATTTGAGAGCCGCTGCGAGGGCTATGGCTGTGATGCATATAGCTAACAGTGGGGGCATTGTGTGTGCGGCTCCTACCGGAGGTTCTGCTGGAGTTCTTCCAGGTGTGGCTGTGACCTTACAAAAAGATTTGAATATAAATAGGGACATCCTTGGAAGATCTCTTTTTGCAGCAGGGGCTGTTGGCCTGATCATCGCAAGAAGAGCTACCTTTGCCGCTGAAGAAGCTGGATGTCAGGCAGAAATAGGAGCAGCCGGAGCCATGGCTGCGGCTTTAGTGGTGGAATCTGCAGGGGGAAGCGCTCAACAAGCACTGAATGCTGCAGGAATATCTTTACAAAACACCATGGGTTCTGTTTGTGATCTGGTTCAGGGCATGTGTGAAATCCCTTGTCACACCAGAAATGCAGCGGCTGCTTCAAATGCATTTCTATGCGCTGACCTCATCTTAGGTGGATATAAAAATTTAATATCTTTTGATGAAACAGTTGATGCCCTCTATTCAGTAGGGAAGATGATGCCTCCAGAGCTTAAATGTACAGCAAAAGGAGGTATTGCCATGGCTCCTTCAGCAAAATCCATATCAAAAATAAGATAATTTTAAAGTCATTGATAGAACCCTTTGTTATGCCAACTTCATGTTTATATTTATTCTAAAATGAGTTATATTGTATTTATTCAAAATATTCAACCTGGATTATTAACCAGCAACAATTTTTAGAATAACCTGGGTTCATTAAAGGAGGCACTGTGTTTGATTCAAAAATCTATAAAGAAAGAAGAAAAAAACTCAGAGAAAAATTAAATAAAGGAGTTATCCTTTTTCTGGGAAATGAAGAAAGCCCCATGAATTATCTAGATAATCCGTACCGCTTTAGACAGGATAGTAATTTTTTATATTTTTTTGGACTTGATTCTCCTGGATTAGCCGGTCTCATAGATATCGATGAAGATAGAGATATCATTTTTGGAGATGATGTTGATATGGAAGATATCATATGGATGGGAGACCAACCTCTTCTTAAAAGTAGAAGTGAGAAGGTGGGTGTCAAGACTACTTTACCGTATAAAAAATTAACTGAAGTTTTAAACAAGGCTCTTGAGAATGGGAGAAAGGTTCATTATCTTCCTGTCTACAGAAAAGAGACTTCACTTAAAATTGAAGGTTTGCTGGGAATAAAAGCTGAAAAAGTTAATCAATACAGCTCTGGAGAATTGATAAAAGCTGTGGTTGAGCAGAGGTCAAAAAAAATAAAACAGGAAATCAAAGAGATCGAAACAGCTGTTGATATCACTTATGAAATGCACACCACAGCCATGAAAATGGCTGTCCCGGGAAAATATGAAAGAGAGATTGCAGGAACTATTGAAGGAATCGCCTTATCTTATGGAGCCAATATTTCATTTCCTATCATTCTAACCGTAAATGGTCAGATACTTCATAATCATTATCATGGGAATCAACTGAAAAAGGGACAACTTTTGGTCAATGACTCAGGAGCTGAATCTCAGAGGCATTATGCTGGCGACATAACCCGCACAATTCCCGTAGGAGGACAATTTACCCAAAAACAAAGGGAAATCTATGAAATTGTGCTGAACGCTCAGCAGACAGCAATAGAAGCCACTATTCCAGGCAGAAAAAACAAAGAAGTGCATATAAAAGCCGTTACTGTCATTGCCTCTGGACTCAAGGAGTTGGGAATCATAAAAGGAGATGTTGACGAAGCGGTCAAAGCAGGAGCTCATGCCTTGTTTATGCCTCATGGTCTTGGTCACATGTTGGGACTGGATGTTCATGATATGGAAGGACTGGGCGAAGATTATGTAGGATATAACAAGAAAACAGAAAGGAGTGACCAATTCGGTCTGGCTTATCTCAGATTAGCAAAAAAATTAGAACCTGGCTTTGTTCTCACTGTAGAACCGGGTATCTATTTTATTCCTGCTCTAATCGACAAATGGATTAAAGAGAAGAAATTCATGAATTATATTGATTATAAAAAGGTAGACAAATATCGTGACTTTGGAGGGATCAGGATAGAAGACAATGTTTTGGTGACTGAAAAAGGACAAAGAGTATTGGGAAAACCGATTCCAAAGACGGTTAAAGAAGTTGAGGCTATCACTGCCACAGAATAAATGATCCTGTAGAAAATGTTTGGAAAAAGAATATCCCTTTTTAAGCTGTTCGGATTCCATGTCAAAATGGATTTTAGCTGGTTCATCCTGGCTGTTCTTATTATATGGAGTCTGGCCAGGGGACTTTTTCCTCATTTTTATAAGGGATTCTCAGCTTCCACCTATTGGATAATGGGAATCGCAGGAGCCATCGGTCTTCTTTTCTCCATTGTTTTTCATGAATTATGGCATTCTCTTATTGCCCGAAGATTTGGGCTTCCCATGAAAGGTATCACCTTGTTTATATTCGGTGGAGTGGCAGAGATGTCGGAACAACCTCCCAGCCCAAAAGCTGAGTTTTTTATGGCTGTTGCTGGTCCTTTAGCCAGTATATTTCTAGGGATTGGTCTTCTGCTGATTTCATTAATGGGAGAAGGGATGGGATTATCCAGAGCTTTGATGGGCGTTATAGAATATTTGGCATGGATCAACTTAATACTAGCTGGATTTAATCTCATCCCAGCCTTCCCTTTAGATGGTGGTCGAGTCCTTCGTTCTGTTCTCTGGGGATGGAAGGATAATATAAATTGGGCCACTAAGATTTCTTCAAAGATCGGATCTGCCTTTGGATTTGCCCTCATCATATTCGGAGTGGTTGAAGTCATTGCTGGGAATTTTATCGGGGGAGCTTGGATTTTTCTCATCGGTCTTTTCATCCGGAGTTCCTCTCAGATGTCATACAAACAGATGATAGTAAGAAATTCACTTTCAGGTGAGAACGTAAGCAAATATATGGCTTCCGATCCAGTCAAAGTATCGCCTGATATAAGCCTGGAAAAACTTATTGAAGATTATATATATAAATATCATTTCAAAATGTATCCAGTGGTGGAACAAGGGAAAATTATGGGATGTGTGGAGCTTAAGAGCGTTAAAGATATCCCTAAACAAGAAAGAGCGTCTAAAAGAGTCAGAGACATTATGGAAGAGTGTTCTGAATCCAACACTATCAGTCCGGATGAAAAAGCAGATAAAGTGCTTTCTTTGATGCAGCAGAAAAGGCGGAGCCGCTTGATGGTTGTGGAGGGAGACAAGCTGATTGGAGTTATATCTATCAAGGACTTAATGGATTTTCTATCTATAAAGATGGATCTAGGGGAATAATCGCTTCTGATTTTTGTTCAGGACCTACTGTTACGGTGACTCTATTTTCTGGATCAAGTACCTTGTGGATAAAATCGTTCATTTCTTCGAGCTTAATACTGTCCACGGCATTAAAGATGCTCATAAATGAGTCCAAACCAAGATCCATTATTTCAAAAAAGGCAAGTGTGCTTGTTCTGTCTCTTTTGGTTTCATTGGAGCGCAAAAAGGAAGCTTTGGTGTAGACTTTAGTCGTGTTAAGCTCTTCAGAACTGATGCCTTCTGAAAAAAGGATTTCTAAAGTATCGTTCACAGATTCCAGTGCTGTTTCCTTTTTTGTGTTTTCTGTTTCTAGCAGCGCTTCCAATAGGCCCCCGTTTTTGAAATAACTGGTATGAGCACTGATATTATAGGCGAGTTTTTTTTCTTTTCTTATCGGCCATAATTTTGAGCCGATTCCTTTACCTAGTAGATTCTCCAGCATCAAAGCAAGAACGTAGTTTTTAAGACTGATGGGAGGAAGCCGATACCCAATTGCAACAAAGGTCTGTTTGGTCTCTCTTGAAATATGACGAAGAGTCTGTGTCTCAATAGAAGGGAGTGTCAAATTTCTGGATGATAATGAGATTCCATTTTTTAATTTAGAAAAATATTGATTGAAATAATCGGTTATAACTTCTTTATCCAGGTCTGTGGACACAACAATAAGCATATTCTCAGCTGTAAAGTGTTTATCATAAAATTCAACAATGTCTTTCTTTTTAATCTGTTTTAAACTTTTCTCATCCCCGTAAACAGAGCCATCATATCCAGTGTCTTTAAAAAGCAAGCCTCTAATGGTTTTATAGGCTATGTTTCTAGATTCGTCTTGTTCAACTTTGTCTCTGATCAGCATGTTCTCTTTGATTCGATTGATTCTCAAAGTGGAGAAGAGAGGATTCAGCATAATATCAGAAATGATCTTGAGACTGGCCTCTAATTTTTCAGAAAGACAGGTCACAATAACCGCTGAATAATCATTTTCACTGTACATCATTAGATTTGTAGCCTGAAGCATGAAGTCCTGTGCCTTTTGTCTATCAGGAATTTCAAGAACCAATCGAGTTGTGACATAGGAAAGTCCTTCTTTATTATCAGGCTCTGCCAGCTTTCCTCCTTTTATATAGAACTGAAGAACCGTGATCTTTGAGGAATCATCTTTTTCATAGAGAATCGTGGCTCCGTTTTCCAGCTTCATTTTCATAGGTGTTGTTTTCCATATGTCATGGTTGGCATAGATCATAGATGATGCAGCCAAGAAAAAGGAAATTCCAGCCAGGAAAACAATAAACCAATGTTTTATTGATTTTATATTCATTTCTTTTCTTCAGGAAGTATTTTCACCACAACTTTGCCTTTCTGGCTTAAGTATTGGCCTGCTGCTTTTCGAATATCCGAAGAATTCAGCTTTTCAATCTCATCCAGGTAATGACCTCGATCGCTCATCTCATTCATAAGCATAAATCTCACTAAAGAATAGGCTATCTGAATTCCTTGTTCTTCAGCAGTTTCAGAATTAAATTTAATCCTGTTTTTGGCACTTTTTAAT
>DASRVI010000269.1:0-2616 GCA_035655135.1 Acidobacteriota bacterium
TGACCTGACTGTTTATGAGAACCTGGAAACACCGCTTCTTTATAAAAAAGTGAAAACATCTGAGCGGAAGGGGAAAGTGTGCGATATGCTGGACCGGTTTAATATTGTGGGAAAGAAAAAACTTTTTCCCAATCAGCTATCCGGAGGGCAGCAGCAAAAGGTGGCTGTGGCCAGAGCTGTGATTATCAATCCCAAATTGATACTCGCTGATGAACCTACTGGGAATTTAAACACCAAAGAGGGCGAAGAAGTGATGGAACTTCTCAAAGAGCTTAATGAGGCTGGGACCACTATTATTCAGGTCACTCACTCTGAAAAAAATGCAGCTTATGGAAGGCGGGTCATTAATCTGCTTGATGGATGGATCGTGGATGAACTTTGAGCCCTATCAATGAAAAGGAGATCCGATATGAATAAAAAGAAGACAGCCGTAATCCTTATATTTTTTCTTATAGCCGTCACCGCATTCAGCGGGCAGGAGACACAGAAAAAGTTGACTCTTGAGCAGTGTATTTTATTTGCCTTAGATAACAATCTCAATATAGCGGTCGAAGTTTTGAATCCAGAGCTTGCTGATATATCCGCTTCTGTTCAAAAAGAAATGTTTCTTCCTTCGCTTTCTTTCAATTACAACACGCAGGAGACCAATAGTCCTTCTTTTTCTTGGATTGAGGCTACGGGTCAGGTTACTTCAATGTTTGATGATTATGGAGTTCGGTTAGAACAGCTTTTTCCAACAGGAGGAACGATTACCGCATCTCTGTATTCTTATAAAAGCGATACCAATCAGAAGTTTCAGACCATTAATCCGCGTTATGGCAGCAGGCTTTCATTTACCTTGACACAGCCCCTTTTAAGAGATTTTGGATTCAAAGTAACCCGGAGGGAAATCATTGTGGCCAACAACAACGCGCAAATATCTGAGGCCAATTTCAGAGAATCTTTGATACAGACTATTTATGATGTGGAAGCCGCTTATTGGGAGTATGTGTACAGCCTTGAAAATCTTAAAGCCATGAAACAGTCTCTCAAACTTGCTCAGGATTTACTGGAAAAAAATAGAAGAGAAGTTGAAGTCGGCATGATGGCTCCCATAGAAGTGCTGAGTGCAGAATCTGAAGTGGCAGCCAGAGAAGCCGATATCATAGAAGCTGAAAATTTGGTCAAAAAAAATGAGGACACCTTAAAAACCATAATCAACCTCGCTAAAGAAGAGGATATAAAAGCCCAAGACATAGTCCCTGTGGATAAACCCATTTATAAAGAAAGAGACATTAACCTTGATGAGGCCCTGCTCATAGGAATGCAGAACCGCCCTGACCTTGAGCTAAGCCGCATTGACATAAAAAGTCGAGACATTGAATTGAATTATGCCAAGAATCAGCTTCTTCCCGGCTTGAATTTTGAGGCTTCCTACTGGAGTCCGGGTGTATCCGGAACTCAGATCCTGTATAAAGATAACAATCCTCTCACAGATGTGATCGTGGGAACCATTCCTGGAGATTCGGCCAAAGCTTTAGAAGATGCTTTTTCGTTTGCTTATAAAAACTGGTCTGTGGGATTGACTCTATCTATACCTGTGGAAACCATTTTCTCTAGAGCTCAGTTAGCTCAAGCAAAAGTCAATTTCAGACAGGCCAAATTGAGGTTACAGAACGATGAACAGCAGGCTTTTCTGGAAATAAGAAACGCAGTTCGGAATGTCAAATCAAATTATAAGCGTATTCAAGCTTACAAAGCTGCCAGAGAGCTGGCTGAAAAAACACTTAAAGCCGAAGAGAAAAAACTGGAAGTGGGTCTTTCCACAAATTACACAGTGCTTCAGTATCAAAGAGACCTTGCCGATGCCAGAAGCAATGAGATCAGAGCTATCATTGATTACAATCTGGCTTTAGCGGATTTGGATAGAGTCTTGGGAATCACTCTTGAGAATAAGGGCATCCAATTCTCTCAAATATCCCCTCTCTAAATACAGTACTAAATACAGTAGCGTCATACCTATTTACCTCTTTTTCCAATATTCGTCACCTTTTCCCAATTTGAAAAATCCGGCCTCTATCAACCTGGGAGTTTAGAAGTTTCTTAATGTAAATTTTTCTTAAAAAAAGGATGTTTGATCACAGAAAAAACTGTAAAATAAAGTTTTGATAAACGAGTAAGATATAAGAAAAATTTTATAAGAATTCTGCATGTTTGATCATAACAAGACCATATCAGCTAAAGTCGTTGAAAAGAAATATTTATTTCCTTTCATCCTCATCACAAGCTGTTTTGCGTTGTGGGGGTTTGCCAATGATGTGACCAATCCCATGGTGAAAGCGTTTTCAAAAATTCTGATGATGAGCAATTTTCAAGGTTCTTTGGTTCAGTTTGCCTTTTACGGAGGCTATTTTTTCATGGCTTTTCCAGCAGCCATGTTTATTAGAAAATTTAACTATAAATCAGGCATCTTAGTGGGTCTGGGATTGTATGCCACAGGTGCGTTTTTATTCATACCTGCTAGCATGCTCCAAGTTTTTGGTGTGTTTCTCATATCTTATTTTATTTTAACCTGTGGATTGTCTTTTCTAGAGACCACAGCCAATCCCTACATCCTTTCCATGGGCGCTGGAGAAA
>DASRVI010000270.1:0-7820 GCA_035655135.1 Acidobacteriota bacterium
CCACATCTGTGACTGAATTGGGATTCCCGTTTTCAGCCACAATTTTGGCCACTTCAATGGATTGGAAACACAGCTCACCTGTATTTAACGGCACAGACACAGCCTTTTTAAGACCCTCCTGCATGGCTTTTTCCCGCTCTTTTTTCTCTTGTTCTGTTTTCCTGGGAAGCCGCCGAGCTTCCATAAAAACATTAAAGGCTTGGGTGTCTTCATCTACAGATCTGACCAGCTGATTCTTGATCTCTTGACACTTTTCCGCGGCCTCATTCAAAACCTTATCCACATCCTGGCTTTCTCTTTTATTAGCCGTAAGATTGCTGACCATGGAACCAAGAGAGGCTCCCAAAGCCCCTGCCAGGGCAGCAATGGAGCCGCCTCCGGGGGCTGGTGATTCCCGGGATACTTCATCCACAAAATCAGTCACTTTCATTTCAACGAGGGCATCCTCAGGATTTTTGGGAAGCCCGATGACTCTCTCTTCGATATTGAACTCAGCCGCATCAGTCAATCCAAGGGATTGAACCGCTGTGGAAAGGATATCTTTCACCGGGACCCCTTTGGAACGGCCCTGCTTTTCCAAATAGTATTTACCGCTTTGAAGAAGAGCCTGGAAAGGAACCATTCCCACGATTTCACTTCCTGTAACCACCAATCCCCTTTTAGTGGCCAGACGGCGGGCCTCCTCTAATACATCATGCATGGAGGTGACTTTATAATCCGTTAAATTGATGGAGATCTGAGCTCTGTCGTATTCAGGAACCATCCATCCAATGGATTTGCAGTGCTTGAATTTTCCTGGTTTTTTAACCGGTCTCCCTTCCAGTTTCTGAGGATTCATATCATGAAGCTTCAGCAGTTTGACCAGGTCATACCCGTGTTCTTTTTGACAGTGTTCAATGGTCTCATTAATAGATTTCCCTACAAAATCACAGCTGCCGCAGGGATAGCTGCCTTTTTGGTATCTGAGAATCTCTTCTCCCCAAAGATAAAAAGGTTCTGTGTTTCCTCTGCGGGCTGAACGTCCCTTTTCTCTCAGTTCAAACGCAATATCCGTGGCGTATTTGGCTTCTCTGGTATTCAAATTGATGTTATAGGCTATGAGAAATTCTCTCACTCCAATAACCGTGGCTCCGGCCTTAGCATTGAATTCAGCCGGCCCAAAATCAGGTTTCCATTCCGGCTTTTCTAATTTATCGGGGAGAGCCTCGTATTCCCCCTGTCTGATAAAGGCTAGATTCTGCCTTTCTGGGCTGGCGGCAGACTTTTCATAAAGATAGACCGGAATTTGAAGCTCCTCTCCAACTCTTTGAGCCACCTGACGGGAAATCTCAATGCATTCTTCCTCAGTCACTCCATTGACAGGGACAAAAGGACACACATCTGTGGCTCCCATTCGGGGATGGGAACCATGGTGAGTGGACATATCAATCAATTCCGCTGCTTTTTTGATGGAATTAAAAGCAGCTTCCTTCACCGCTTCGGGATCACCAATAAATGTGACCACCACCCGGTTCATATCAGGTCCTGGGTCCACATCCAGCAGTTTGGTCCCTTCCACTTTTTCAATCTCATCTGTAATTTCCTTTATTACATTCTTATCGCGGCCTTCAGAAAAATTCGGTACGCATTCAATGATCTTTTCTTCCATCACTATCTCTCCTTTCCAAGCAGGGATTAGCCTGACCTATTCATAAAAAAATGGCGATGCCTTATTAATTAGTTTATTTCTAGCGATGAACAAGATTTTTTCAAGAACAATGACTTTAGCATTTTTTTGTTTTTACTTTTTATTTTAATCGCCATTTTTTTACCTTACAGGCGAGCCAATCTTACTTCATCTGCTTCGTTACAGGGCATTCGCAGTGAAGAACCACACCTTCATGCCCTGTGCCTCGCATCTGCAGCAACCTCGACTCGTGAATAATCCAGGTTTGTCGTTTAGCTTATATTTTTAAGCTTCCTCAAGATAGCCAATCCTCTATCTGATGTCAAGGCTCTTGGTTCCGATTCCAATTCGGTCCAAAATGACCACCCCTTCATTGCTTTGGTCAAACACAAAATTTATTTTCTTTAAAAGAACAGGGTTAAATCCTGGAAATTTATCTGAAAACCGGGAGAGAGGAAGCTCAAAGACTTGAAGAGTGGGTTCATAGGCATCTCCATAGATATTGTTTTCTTTGTTCATTTTGGTAAATCGGGACTCTAAAACAGGAGGGATCAACCTAAACTCAGAAAGAAGTACTTTTGCTTTATGATCTTGATGATCTTCAAGCTCTATGCTGATATCAAGAGGTTTCTCTTTTTTTTCTGATTTTTCTTTAGCTTTATTTTCTTCTCCTCCCTCTGGCTCAGGCGGTTCTTCGTCAGCAGGAGCCAGAGAGAATATCAATAAAGAATCCTCCTTTACATTCAATTCTGTAAGGTTGTCTTCAGTGAGCTCAATAAAGTAAACAGGCTCTTTTTCCTGGTTTTTCCATCCCACAAAGACCACATTGTTGTCTTTATTTCCTCTTCTCCGAAAACCAAGGTTTTCCTCTCTCCATACTTCCAGGTCCTGACTGCTGATTCGGCTGCCTTTGAGAGAAGCTGTGGTGACCTCCACATCTTCATCAAAATGAGCAATGGACTTGAAATGTGAATCCTCAAACCGGTTGATATAGATATCTTCTGGAAGCCACTCCCAAACACATCGATAATCCCGGAACATAGGAATATAACCTTTTTTATCCATTAAATTGGCTTCCATAAAAGCCGTAAAATAAACAAGGGCGATCTTTCTCTGCTTTTCTCCCTCTAACAAAGCTTTCCGGTTCAAAATCAATCCCCCGGGCATTCCCCAGTCATTATTTCCCCACACTGTGTTGAACTGGCCGTGATTGGAACGGTATGAATAGAGATAGGCTTTAAACCAATAGTTTTCGTCTGTAAATTCAACCCGATTGTACTGACGGGCTCCGGAAAAGGACGATACATCCGCATCATGAGCTCCCTGAACAGTCAAATAATTCACATTTTCCAAAGGAGTGGGCTGCCCGGCTGGTTTGTACTGGCCGTCACTGGGAGCAATGGCGATGATGGCTTTGATATTGAAATGAAAATCAAACTCCACTGTGGCATCATCCGGATAATGGGAGAGGCGGTTGAATGAACCCGCGATGGCAGCAGCTTCTCCTCCCCGTGAATGCCCGATCAATCCTATGTTGTTCATATCAACCAGGGAAAAAAACTGGTGTTCCTTATCCTGGCTCCACTCCCTCCAGAGCTTCAGGTGCTGGAGAAGCATCCAGCCCCTTCCATCATTCTCAGTCTTTAAAGGACCAAATAAGTGGCCGTTAAAAAAATTCTCATCCACTGACACAAAAATAAACCCTCGGCTCGCCAGATGTTCTCCCAAATAGGCGTATCCAGGATCTGAATAATCAGCCATATTATGGTTGCCGTGAACACACAAAACCAGAGGAAAGGGGCCCATTCCTGAAGGATACCAAACCCGGCCGTTTCGAGGAAACTTCTCAAAATCAAATCCCCAAAACCAATGCCTGAATTTCATCATTAATCCTTTGCTCCCTTTGACAAAGCCAGAGGCATCCACAGACTCGGTCTTTATATCCACATCCTCACCAAATTCAGGCCTTTTTTTATCTGTCCCGCTTCCATAAGTCATATACTTTACATCATAAGAACCAGGTGAGGAGGGATCTGGCATATCCAGAGTTTCAACTTGGGAAACTATAGCTTTGGCTTCAACCAGATGGTCTCGGCTCCCGGGATTACTCAGCCAGAAAAGAATATAAATGTTTAATCCCACAGTCAAAATAAGAGCTGCAATGACAAAAATCTTTTTCATCAAAGAATTCCGGCTGAATTTCTTCTTAAAAATCTGAGCCAAGGCTCCTCCCATGAGAGCCCAGCCCAATCCCAAAACAATGCCTTTGAGAAGACTCTGATTAAGCGGAAACTCCGCCATATAATAGACAAAAACAGCCAGTGCGGCCATCCCGGTAAGGGTGATGAAACGGGGTATCACAAATAGGATCTTTATAAAAAGAGAAATCAATAAAACCATGACCGCGGCTGCAATCAAATAAAAAAGAGCCCCGCTTAAAGGACTTAGAAGCCCTGGCAGTCCAGGACGAACAAAAATACCATTAGCGACCGCCACTATAAAAATCAGCACCATCAATGCCGCGGCAGCCCATTTTCTCACTTCTGGTGAAGGTTTGACTTTTTCCCAGTTTCTTGAAATCCAAGATGCGTATTTTTTCCAGAGATTTGGTTTTCTTCGATTCACAGTCGACTCCTCAAAAAAATATATTTAATTCAGGATAGTATTTTATACTATGAAGAAAAATATTCCTCCATCCGGTCAAAGGCTTTGTTAATTTCCTCTTCAGGAACACAAAAAGACATCCTCACATGACCTTCCCCCTTAAAGGCAATTCCAGGGGTGGTTGAAACATGGGCTTTCTGCAGCAGATCAATGGCAAATGTGCGGGAATCTTGACCCTGCTGTCGGATCATTTTGGGAAACATAAGATAAGATCCCTTGGGCTTCTGATAGGTAAACACATCATCCAGTTTGTCCAGCCGCGAACACATGAGGTTTCTGGTTTTCAGGTAGTGGGCATGGAACTGATCAATGCAGTCCTGGGGACCGCGCAAAGCCTCAAGGGCTGCGTACTGCGACACCACAGGGGCACAGATGCACAAAGGAATATGAGCTTTCTTTATCTGAGCGATCCACTCTTTTGAGGCATGCACATACCCAACACGCCACCCGGTCATGGCATAGGTTTTGGTGAAAGTAAATGTGCTGATCACTTGGTCCTTGATGTCTTCAATAGAGCCAATACTAAAATGCTTGATTCCGTCAAAAGTGAAGTACTCATAAGCTTCGTCAGTGATGACAATGAGATTATTTTTTTGGGCGATTTCAGCGATTGCGCTCAGCTCTTCTTCTTTATAAGCCGCTCCTGTTGGATTGTTAGGAGAGCTGAAAACAAGTGCCTTGGTCTTAGACGTTATCGCATCCTGGATTTGATTCAAGTCCAGCTTGAAGCCTTTTTCCTCAATGGTGGGAACCAGAACAGGCTTTCCAGAAGCCAACTCAACCTGTCGTATATGGGTTGAATATCCTGGGACAGGAATGATGACTTCATCTCCAGGATCCACCACAGCCATGACCGCCGCAGACAATCCTTCGATCGCACCGACCGTAACCAGAATCTCAGATGGATCCGCTGAAATATTGTTTTTTCGTTTGAGTTTTTTTACTATTTCCTCTCGAAGCTCTTCTAAACCCGCTGTTTCGGAATAACCACCTGTTAATCCCTGTTGAATCGCTTCGGAAGCAGCCTGGTTTATGTTTTCAGGTGTTCCAGAAGTGGGTTTAGCCCAGGATAAAAAGGCCACGTCCTCTATTTTTTTTGATAGAGCGGTCATCTCATGGATAGCTGATTTGGGAATGGATGCCACTTTTTTCGAAACAAAATTTTTAATAAACATGATAACTCCTTTAACCTGATTTATTCAGGTGAGTAAAAATAATTTATTAATTATATGAGTATTTATTAAATACATATGAAAATTATATACCCTTGAACATGAAAATTAAACCTGAGTTCCAAAGTCTTTAAATTCTAATAAATTTTATCCTATTATTGACCAATATCATTCATAACAATTGATTTACTGAAGAATGCCCATAAGGATATAAAGAGCAAAGGCTGCGGATGCAACAATCAGAGCATATGGGATTTGAGTTCTAATATGGTCAATGACATCCAATTCGGCAACCATACTCGTTAATATGGAAGTATCTGAAATCGGAGAACAATTATCACCAAAAACTCCTCCTCCTATACAAGCACCTAACATAAGACCCATGTTTATATCCATGACCATGGCCATTGGCATTGCTATTGGAATCATAATGGAAAAAGTCCCATAGGATGTTCCTGTAGCAAAGGAAATAACACAACTCAATCCGAAAATTATTCCCGGAAGCATAAAAGCTGGGATTGAATGTTTCACTAATTCTGCAAGATATATACCTGTCCCGAGTTGCTTACAAACCGAACCTAGGGTCATTGCAAACATAAGAAGGGCTGCTATAGGAAGAAGATTTCCCATTCCTTTAAAAAGGATATCCAAGACTACTTTTAAGGAAAAGATTTTTTTTACTATAAAAAAAAGAGAAGATAAAAAAATTGTTAAACAAGCTGCATAAAAAAGTGAGGCAGATCCAGAACCCATCATCAAATTTCCTTCTCCTGTGATGTAAAGACCCAACAAAATAAATGACACTAACATAATAATTGGTAAGACAAGATTACAGGCATTTGGCTGGACGTTTTCCCCGTATAATTCTAATTCATGATTATTCTTTAAGTTTTTTCCTATATTTTTTTTTATTTCATCAATTGCTAGCCGCTTTGCTTTCTTCATTGGGCCGATAGTTAACCCAGTAATCATCACCAGAACAACCAATATCAGACTCCCAAAGCAGTAATAATTAAAGGGGATGGAATGAATGATAACATCTAAAGGATCTGTTATGTTTTGCGACCTCAGCAAACTTATATAATAAGCTCCCCAACTGTTGAGTATCACTAAAGCGACAAAATTAATTGCGGTTGTATGAATGAAATAAGCTAAGCGCTCTCTAGAAACTTTTAGCTTTGTGTATATCATCCGCATAACTGAACCTGTTATGAGAATATTGCTCCAGGAATCAATAAAAAGAGAGAGGTTGAGACTAAAAGTAAGAAAATAACTTGATTTCCGGCTTCTAAAAATTCCCTTTCTTTCAAACCAACGGATAAATCCGGCGAAACCATTTGATTTTTTAATTAGTTCTAGAAGACCTCCAGCTAGCAGACTGAATAAAATAATCTGCATATTAACTTTATCTTGCAGTGTATTTAGAGAATTGCCAAAGGAGGAAAAAAAGGCAGACACAAAATTCCCATGTTCAATAATAATGTTACCGATCCATATACCTAAAAAAAGGGAAGGAATTAGCTGTTTTTTCCAGATTGCAATCCCGAGTGCCGTTAGGGGGGGAAGGACAGAGAGAATCCCAAATGACGTATTAATGTATCTATCCTTTTAATATGGCATGTACCAATGTCTACTCACGACATTCTGAATCATTTCAATATCCTTTTTCTCAATCCCGATTATCAAGTTTTCATGGTCTTCATAAGACCTTTTCATTGATTCTAATTCAGGATAAGGTGAAAATCCCTGTCGGTTAAAGAAGCTTATCTTCTCCATTAGCTGCTCTAAAATCTGTAGAAGGAACTTATTGTCACTTAGATTCCATATTTTATTATGAATTTTCATGCTATGTTTTAGATAAAGATCAGCTTTTTCCATAGTAAGGAAATCTTTCATTTTCTTTGTCATCTTTTTAAGTTCATCAAGATCTTTTTCATTCACAACGTCTATAGCTTTTACTATTGCATGGAAATCTAAAAATCCAATCACTTCGTAAATTTCTTGACATTCCTTCCAGGACGTACCTGCGACAATTATGTCCCTATGTGCATTGATAATCAGAAATTTCTCTCCAGACAATCTCCTAATAGCTTCTCTAACTGGAGTTATACTCACTTTGAATTTATTTGCAATATCTTTTTCTCTTATCTTTTCCTTCGCTCTGAGTTCTCCACTCAAAATAGACTTTTTAACATATTGATAGATAGTCTCGCTGTAAGTTTTTGGTAGATTTATTTTATCTGATTTTTTCATCTTATCCCTATATAAGATATTATATATAAAATATATTTAGATAAGTCAAATAATAATTATCTATT